>DSAK01000076.1 GCA_011372825.1 Campylobacterota bacterium
GAGATATAACTACCTATTTACCAAGACAAAATTCTCCAAACATTTTATCAAGCATATCTTCGTTATCATATGGTTTTGAGATAGAAGATAACGATTTTATCGCATCATTGAGATGAAATGCAAATAACTCAAGCTCCCCTTGTTCAAGTGGTATTTTCGCCTCTTTGGTAGCCAACAATGTTTGTTTGACTGCTTCAATTTGCCTTGAAGATACAAGCATCAACTCTTCAGGAGAAGATATCTCATCAAGGATTGTTTGGAGTTTTTTTGTCAATATAGAACAATCTCCCCTTAGACTCATCTCTAATATACCTTTATCAAGGTAAGGGTGCTGTAATCTCCTTGGTAAATCTACTTTATTGAGTACTTTTAGGATGCTTTTGTTAGAATCGATATCTTGAAGCTTAGAGAGTATATGGGTATCTTCTGCATCCCATGGCCTACTTCCATCAAAAACTGCTATCACGATATCAGCATCATCCAATGAAGCCACAGACCGCTCTACACCTATGCGCTCTATCTCATCATTTGCTTCCCTAATACCTGCTGTATCAATCAGTCTGATTATGTGTGTTCCGATGCGTACTTGCTCTTCGATGGTATCTCTAGTTGTCCCTGCTATGTCGCTTACAATCGCCCTATCATAATCAAGCAAAGCATTTAGCAAAGAGCTTTTTCCAACATTAGGCTTACCAACAATAGCAACTCGAAATCCATCTATAAGCCCTTTTCTCCTATGACTACTCTCAAGCAATTGAGTCAATTTAGCCTCTAGTGAATCTATCTTATCAAACATCAATTCGATGATATCAGTAGGTAAATCCTCTTCGCCATAATCTATCATCACTTCAGCATGCGCCAAAGCCAACAATAACATATCCCTACTCTCTTCGACAAAAGTAAGAAGTGAACCTTGGAGTTGTCGTGCCAATATTTTGGCTGCATCTACACTTTTTGCCTCAATGAGCTTAGCTATAGCTTCTGCCTGAGTGAGGTCTATCTTCCCATTTAGAAATGCTCTTTTTGAGTATTCACCAGCAGTTGCCAATCTAGCACCATACAAGCAAGCTAAATCTACGATTTGGTTTGCCACTACCAATCCACCATGACATTGAAACTCTACTACATCTTCACCAGTAAAACTGTGAGGGGCCTTAAAATATATCAAAATAGCCTCATCGATGATATTTACTTCTGAATCATAAAGTAGTGTTAGGTGGACATATCTGGGTTTAATCTCTGATTTTTTAGATATTTTTTTTGCTATTTGGAGTGCGTTTGTTCCACTGAGTCTTACTATAGCTATAGAGCCTACTCCATAAGCAGTAGCAATAGCAACTATAGTTTTACACATCAGTTTTTTGGCAAAAATTCATTGACAATAACAAAGCGCTCACCTTCTCTGTTTGTTTTGATTGCAACATATTTATCTGGAAACTCTTCTCTAAGTTGCTCAAGTGCAATTTGTGCCAAAATCCCATTAAAAGGTCTTGTTTTTGCTTTCCCATCCCTATAGACAGCCTCAACTGTAGGGCGGAGTGTATGTCGAATCATCTCTTGTTGTGATGTTAGAAAACGGGCAATTTCAAGCTTGACATATAAGTCATACTTGCTAAAAAGCCAATTAAATATCATATAAGACAATGCATTATATCTGTACCCCTCTTTGCCTATGAGCAAAGCGGCATCTTCTCCATCTATGAAAATTAAAGCTGTTTTATCAACAACATCAACCTCGATAACATCTATCAAAAAACAACTATGAGAAAAAAGTTCTTTGAGTTGATTTTCGATAAGTAGTGAAAGTTCTTTATCTAGAACACCACTTTGTTGCTTTTCATTCGTATCATGAGCCAATTGGGATAGAGAAGATGTATTATAAAAATTATCATCTACTGACTCGTCACATCTTGAATCTTCGTACCCTGGAGTTGATTCATCAACTGTTGCTTTTGTAGCTGAGTTGGTATTTGCATCTTGATTATTTTCAATTTCAGGATTATATACTGCGACGATTATAGCGCTTCTTTTTCCGATACCAAACAACCCTCGCCTTGGATATTGTATCACCTCTGACTGCAAAGCTAACAAAGAGCAATTAAACTCTTTGGCAGCTTTTTCATACGCCTCTTGAAGCGTTTGTGCTTCAAACTTTTTCATCAGTACTCCTTAGGCTTATGGTGAGCAGCAATCTCTTGTTGTTTTTGTTTCTCATAAGCATAGTTTATATAGTACTGTTGTGCGATTGAAAGTAGATTGTTTGTAAACCAGTAAAGTACAAGACCTGAAGGGAAAGTAAACATAAATAGTGTCACTATCACTGGAAAAAACTTAAATATTTTCTCTTGAAGTGGATCTGTAAAGTTTGATGGTGTAATTTTTTGCTGCAAGTACATAGAAACACCCATAAGTATTGGCAAGATAAAGTATGGATCCATCCTTGAGAGGTCATTTATCCAAAAAATCCATGGCGCACCTTGCAACTCATCGGCATTGAGCAAGACTCGATATAGGGCAAAAAATACTGGGATTTGCAACAAAAGTGGCAAACAACCACCCATAGGGTTTGCTCCATGCTTCTGATACATCTCCATCATCTTCATATTCATTTTTGCTTTATCATCGCCATATTTCTCTTTGAGTTCTTTGAGTTTTGGAGCCAAATCTTTGAGTTTTTGCATCGACATCATCCCTTTGAAAGACAATGGAAATAAAACAATTTTGACCAATATAGTAAACAATACTATTGCCCAACCCCAATTGCCAACATATCCATGAATCCACATGATTACTTTGAAAAATGGCTCTGCTAAAAATGTAAACCAACCATACTCAATAGCTTGAGTAAGATCAGGATAGATTGCAGCTAGTGTGCGATAATCTTTTGGTCCTAGATAGGCACCAAAACTCAAATCCCCATCTCCTCTTATAAACGCCAATGGGTTACCATCTCCATCTTTGAGTATAGAGACATTAAGCCCATTGGAAAAATCAAAAAATAATGAACTGTAGTAACGATCAAACGCAGACACCATAGGTGCATTCGCAAACACCTCTTCACCTTTTGCATCGCCATCTTCTATAGTTGCTATACTCCCTTTTGCCTCTTTGATAAGTGCCCCACGAACAACCCAATAGATAGATTTATCCCCTACGGGTCTTGAACCTGTTGTGACAAAATATGGAGTTGGTTTAGAGGTAAAAACTCTCACATCATAATGACCATTTGGATGAAATGTCAACTCTTTTGTTACAATCAAATCACTCAATCTTTGAGTAAGAGTTACTTTTTTTGCTTCGCCATCAAGCCTCAACTCACCAGTTTTTTCAAACTCATAAGGTTTTTTAAAAGCCTCATCGTTTATGACTGAATCTTGAAATCGAATCTCCAATGGCTTTACACCACTGCTGCTTAGAAGAGATAACGGCTTGCCATCTTGTTCTCTATATTTTTGCTCCAAAAGCTCTGCTTGAAAGATGCGTCCAAGCGAATCAATAGACCAAATAAAATTATCAGACACTACACGCAAAACAATATCATCATTCTGTCTTATCGGTGGTGCTTTAGTCTCCTCTATAGAAGAGGTAGTGGGAAGATTCGCTCTTGGTGCTTCTGGAGATGTTTGGGTTGATTCAGCAGTTGAAATACTATTTTCAACTGAAGAAGTTGGAATCAAAAAACTATACCCTACAAATACCAAAAAAGAGAGAACCAATGCCAATAAAAGTCGTTTATGAAGATCTTGTTGTTCCAAAATATCTGCCCTTCTTAAAAAATACCTAAATTAACGCAATCTACCTCTTAAAAGAGAACTGCGTTTGAGTGTCGTCAAAAAAATCTCTTTGGCGTTAGCAAATGTTGACTCTAAAAGAGGTTGTTTAGCTACTAAAATATAACTCCCCTCTTTGAGATTATCACAATAAACCAAAAAAAGTGCTCTTAAGAGGCGTTTGGCTCTGTTGCGTTTGACTGCATTGCCTATCTTTTTACTAGCAACAAACCCTATATTGTAACCTTGTGTTTCTTTATAAAAAAGGACAAACAAAGGTGTGTGCCATGTTTTGTTCGCTTGTTTATAGATAGTATCAAATTGATTCGATTTTGCAATACGAACAAAATGTTTTATACTGCTAATCTTTTTCTCCCCTTAGCGCGTCTAGCTGCAATCACTTTGCGTCCATTTTTTGTTTTCATTCTTGCTCTAAATCCGTGTGTTCTTTTACGCGGTGTGTTATGTGGTTGATAGGTTCGTTTCATCGAAAATATCCCTTCGTTTTCTTAAATGTAAATTTGCCAAAAAGGCTTTTAGAAACGGGATTATACACCAAAGCGACTTTAGAAAGTTTTAAAATTATTATAATCATCCTCGCTAAAGTAGCTACCAATAGCCATTTTTTTCTTTATTTAAAGTAAACTAAAGATAGTATTGCGACTTAGTTGCATTTAAATAAAAAGGATGACTTCATGAAACACTACTTAGGATTTGGAATGGCTCTATATTTGCCATTAAATCTACTCTATGGACAAAACATTAAACTTGAAGATATAACTATCAGTGCTACTCCAGTATCCGAGCAAGATGCTTTTGATATCCCATGCCAGATAGATTCACTTTCATCACAAGATATAACTAAAAAATCTTCAGCATCATTAGGAAAAATACTCTCAAGCTTATCTGGTGTTAATTCCATATCTACAGGAACACAAGCTAGCAAACCAGCCATAAGAGGACTCTATAATGACAGGATAAAAATCCTCTCCAACTCAAATCCGACCGATTTTCAAAACTATGGAATAAGACATATAGCCAATATCGATCCTTTGTTGGTTGATAGGATTGAGGTAATCAGAGGCGCTAGTGGGGTCCTTTATGGTTCTGATGCAATGGGTGGAGTGGTCAATACTATCGATGCTTCATATCTTGTTGCAGAAAGTGGAGAACAAAAATTTCAAGGCAAACTTATCACCCAATATGCAACAAACAACAACGAAAAAGCTTTTGCACTCAAAACGCAAAGTGCTATAGGGAAACTAGGGGTAAATGTAGCTGTCTCAAAAAGAGATGGTGATGACTTTAAAACTGGTAAGAGTGAAAAATGGAAAAAACAAACTGTGTGCAATTTACCACTTTTTGCTAAAGAAATGCCTTTTACAGATTTCAAACATACTTCAGCAAAGATTGGTGCAAACTATAGTGGAGATGACTTTACAACAAAAATTCAATACACTTTTTGGGAGGGAAAACAAAACTATCTTGGCCATACACCTCCACCTGATTTGAGTGCGATAGTTTCTGCTGGACAGATACTTACCAATCATGAAACTCAAGCAATGTTCACTAAGATACTTAACCAATGGGAGATAGAAGGGAGATATAGCCATACATACAACAAAAGAGAAGCTCTGACAAACTCCCCCTATCAAAGGATTGCCGAACTAAGGGATACACCAGGCTTTTTATCTATAGATACACATAGAGATGATTTCCGACTTGCATTAAAACATCCAATGGTTGGACCTTTTATCGGTGAAATTGGACTTCAAGGCTACACCAAAAATCAAAAATTAAAATCGGGACAACTCATCCCAAGCGCAAAAGAAGATGGTCTTGCATTGTACCTTTTTGAAGAGGCAGAGTTTGAGAGATGGATAGTGCAAGCTGGAGCTAGGTACGATACTAAAAAAATAAAAGCTCAAACTACAGGAACAAGTAGATATTTCGTCGAAAATAATTTTTATGACCATACAAACAACAACCAAAGCTTCGAATCGATAGCTGGAGTTATTGGCGCAACCTATAAGATAAATGAGATGTTTGCACTAGCAGCAAATCTTACTCGAGGATTTCGCTCACCTTCTATATTTGAGCTATTTGCTGGAGGTGTTCATGGAGGCGTGCAAGCTTTTCAGTTGGGTAATCCAAATCTCAAAGCAGAAACTAGTCATGGAATTGATCTCTCATTACGATATAAAAAAGAGAGAAATTTTGCCAATCTAACTCTACATGCCAATGCAATTGACAACTATATCTATCTACAAAATACTGGTCAAAAACGGGATAACTTTGTAGAAATGAAGCATGAACAAACAGATGCTTATTTGTATGGTATTGAATTTTCTAGCCAATTTGCCCTAACTCCAACTGCAATGATTGGCGTCTCTGCTGAATACCTCAAGGGGAGAGATAAAACAAATAAGCGCAAATTAGGATATATCCCATCAAACAATCTCACTCTAGGTATCACGCAAGCTCTCCCTGATTTTAAAAGTATCACCTCGCCACAAATCACTATTGATGGCAGATTTGTCCAAAAACAAAAAGTTGCTTTTGAGTTTGAACCATTTGCCCAATACAACAAAACACCATTTGGCACTGCTGATACATCTGGATACGGATTGGTTGATATAGGATTTAGCTGCGATATAAAAACACAAAAAAATCTACTAAATTTAGGAGTAAATGTCTCAAATGTTTTCGACAAAGGGTATCGAGACTACCTTGATACCTATAAAGGCTATGGACTAAGCATGGGACGCAATATAGTTTTAATCTAGGTGTTGATTTTTAGAAATTTTAGATATACTTTAGAGA
>DSAK01000171.1 GCA_011372825.1 Campylobacterota bacterium
GAGATATTTGAGCCAAAAACAACACTTCTGTCTATGTCGCACCCTTTGCCGATTTTATGATTTTCACTTTTTGTTGAGAGATGTGGAGCAAACATTTTAGAGGCTAAAGCAAGTTTCAAATAGGGCTCATTTGTCACAATAGGATAGGTACTAGCAGGGAGTAAAGAGGCATATTTTTGCTCGATGAGTACCGCTTTTGCCTTGGTAGTAGAGAGTTGATTGAGATATTTTTCAGAGTTAAAAAAACTAAGTTGATTTGATGTCGCTTCACTTAGAGTATGGATGCCTACTATTTCACAATCATCGCCTACAAAGTCTACACCTATCGCTTCACATATCTGACTTAATTTATAACTCATCTCTCAATCGCCACAATCCCACCACGCACCACTTCAATTGGGTTATATCTATGCGTAGCGGCTATAAAATTTTCTATTCTTTTTGACTCATCTGCTGCCATTACGATAATCACCCCCTCACCTACATTGACAATACCGCCATTATAAGCAGAAGACAAAGCTTGAATATCTGATATATTCTCTTGGTTTGAAAACTTGATAAGTACCATCTCCTTTTCAACCATCTCTTCATGCTCGATAACTTTTAGTGTTGATACAAGCTTATTGAGCTGTTTTGTAATCTGCTCAATAACCCTATTGCTCCCTTTGGTTACTATAGTAATTCGCGAAAGATTGCCTCTAGGTATTGGCGCTACTGTAAGAGACTCGATATTGTATCCACGACCTGCAAAAAGTCCAGAAACCCATGCTAAAACAGAACTTTCATTCATAACAATTACAGATATCACTCTTCTAACTTCTTGCATCATTAATCCTTGTACTCTAGTAGCATATTGTAAAGTGCTCCACCAGATGGAACCATCGGCAAGACATTTTCAAGACGACTCACTGCAACATTCATCAAGCAAACTTGATTTTTCTCCATAGCATCTTTGAGGGCTTCATCAAACTCTGCTTTTGTTGTTACATTGTACCCGATACCCCCACATGCTTTTGCAAGTGCAACAAAATCTGGCTGATGACTTAAATCGGTCTCAGAATATCGCTTGTCATAAAAAAATGTTTGCCACTGTCGCACCATCCCTAGATAATGATTATTTAATATTACGTTGATAACCGGGATCTTATATTCTGAAGCGGTGACCAATTCTTGTATATTCATCAAAATTGAACCATCCCCTGTAATATTGATGACTACTTTATCAGGACATCCCCTCTTTGCCCCTAAAGCTGCTGGAAACCCAAAACCCATAGTCCCAAGACCACCTGAATTTATCCATTGACGTGGTCTATCAAATGGATAAAACTGCGCTGCCCACATCTGATGTTGCCCAACATCTGATGTGATAATGGCATCCTCCCCTACAAGCTTACCAATGCGCTCTATAACCCATTGGGGTTTAAGAATATCATCACTATCCTGATAGCTCAATGGATGGAGTTCATTATATCTTGCAAGCATCTCTCGCCATGCTTGGTATCTATCTGGCTTTACCTCCCCCTGCAAGAAATTAATTAGTTTGGCGACAACCTTATTTATATCCCCAACAATTGGATAATCAACATCTACTAATTTGCCTATATTTGCTGGATCAATATCTACATGAATTATATCTGCGTATCGGGCAAATTCGCTCAATTTACCTGTAACTCTATCATCAAATCTAGCACCCAATGAGATTATCAAATCGGTTTCACTCATTGCCATGTTTGAAGCGTAACTACCGTGCATCCCAAGCATCCCAATGAAGAGTGGATTGGTATCTCCCATAACACCTCTTGCCATAAGAGTCTCCACTGCGGGGATTTGAGTAAGTTGTGCTAATTTGCGTATCTCATCACCAGCATTACTTAAAACAACACCACCACCTAAATATAAAAGTGGTTTTTTTGCTGCGATTATGGCTTCGGCTGCTTTTTTGATTTGTCTATCATTGCCTTTGTAGCTAGGCTTATATGTCGGGATATTAACTTCTTTTGGATAAACAAAGTCTCCTATCTCAGCTGTGATATCTTTTGGTATATCTATAAGCACTGGTCCTGGTCTTCCACTTTTGGCTATAAAAAAAGCCTCTTTTAATATGCGTGGTAAATTTGCTATATCATCAACCAAATAGTTATGTTTTGTACATGGCCTTGAGATACCAACTGCATCTATTTCTTGAAAGGCATCAGTCCCTATAAGTGATAAAGGAACTTGACCTGATATAACTATAAGCGGTATAGAGTCCATATAAGCTGTTGCTAGACCCGTAACTGCGTTAGTAAACCCAGGACCACTTGTCACCATCGCTACACCAACTTCACCTGTTGCTCTGGCGTATCCATCAGCAGCATGCACTGCTGCTTGTTCGTGACGGGTAAGGATATGCTCAAAACTTTTTTGTTTATAAATCTCATCATAAACATTCATAATCGCACCACCGGGGTATCCAAAAACTGTCTTAACTCCCTCAGCGATGAGTGCTTCGCACACCATCTGTGCTCCACTCATTTTCATAGTTAGCTCCAAAATTAGGTATTTTGGATTGATTATATCTAAAAAAGATTATATTTTTCAAAAACTATCCAGCATATCTCTTGCTTTTGGCATCTAGTTGCTTTTTAACTAAAATAGTGTTCCACTATCGCTTGAAATTGGTCTTGGTATCTTCCGTTTGGGATGCAAGCCATTATTACTGCTCGGTGGGGCATAATTGCCACTATCAATCTCTTCGATATTCAACAACTCTTCAGTTTGGATTTTTGAGTCTTGCTTGACAGCAACTTGTGGCAAAGGTGATGTGGCTGTATAGAGCTCACTTTTGCCATTTGCTTCACCCCTAAAAACTCCATTTGGGATATCAAATGACCGCTTCAAAGATGGCTCGATGGCTAATATTTCACGATAAAATCGAGAAAATGCCAAAGTTGGCAAAGCTCCTCCTGTAGCCTTCTTGCCAATTGGCTTATTGTCATCTCTCCCTATCCAAACGATTGTTTCCAAAGTTGGAGAGTAACCACAAAACCATGTATCAACATTGCTATTTGTTGTCCCTGTCTTGCCTGCTAGCTCAATCCCTGAAACTTGCGCCTTTTTCCCTGTACCACGACGCACGACATCTTTGAGTATATCTGTCATAAGATATGCTTGTTCTGGCCTGGTGAAGTTTGCTATCTCTTTTGGACGTGTCTCATACAGTATAAGCCCCTCTTTTGAGACCATTTTACTCACCAATCTAGGCTCAATCATGTGTCCGTTGTTTGCAAATACAGAGAAAATTTGTGCCATCTTTAGAGGGCTCAAACTCAAAGTTCCTAATGCCAAAGACATATCTTTGGGGATATCCGGGATATCTAAAAAAGCTAATCTTCTGCTAATTGTACTCACTCCAATATCATGCACTAGATTGATAGTTGCTAAATTTCTTGACTGCACCAATGCATCTCTTAGGCTCAGAAATCCCTTAAAATTCCCTTCATAATTTTTAGGTGTCCATATCTTGCGACGACCATTTTCATAGTACTCAAATGTTCTTGCCAAATCTGTAAGCTGTGTTGCTGGATTGTAGCCCATATCAAGTGCTGTTTGATAGATAAATGGTTTAAATGCAGATCCTGGTTGTCTTCTAGCTTGTGTAGCTCGATTGAAGGCACTTTTTTCATAATCTTCGCCACCAACAAGAGCTAAAATATCTCCTGTTTTATTTTCAACTACAACCATAGCTCCATTAAGCTCTTTGTCGTTACCTTGCGTTGGATAAGTTTTTTTGGCATTTTGCAAAGTTGTCTTGAGGGATTCTTGTGCGATGTCTTGGTATTTTAAATCAATGGTTGTATAGATAGTGTATCCACCATGTCGTACATCAGAAAATTTATCCTCCAATTGTCTTAATACCTCATCGGTTATGTAAGGAGCAACATTACGAGCAAGTCCTGCTTGATAGACTGTTGGTGTCTCTTTGACAGCCTCTATATACTCCTCTTGGCTTATCCAACCTAAAGTCTTCATTCTATACAAAACGCTATTAGCCCTCCCTAAAGAGCGTTTATAATATTTAGTCGGATTAAGGGTCGTTGGTGCATTAGGAAGTCCAACTAAGATTGCGCACTCTTTGAGTGTAAGTTCATGAAGTTCTTTGTGAAAAAAACCATTGGCAGCAGTTTTGATACCATAGTATCCATTGCCAAAAAATATCTCATTGAGATATCTCTCTAAGATTTGCTCTTTTGTTAGAGATTTTTCTATTTTAAGGGCAAGAATCGCCTCTTTGAGTTTTCTTGCAAATTTTTTCTCATTGGTTAGAAGTTTGTTTTTGACCAATTGTTGCGTTAGAGTACTTCCCCCTTCAACAAAACTTCTAGCTTGTATATCTTTGATAACGGCTCTTATGATAGCATCAGCATTAACCCCTTTGTGTTCAAAAAAACGGGTATCCTCTATAGCAACAAGTGCTTCAATTACCCTCCCTGGAATCTCATCATATCTAGCATACAATCTATGCTTTTCATCAAAAATATAAGCTATATGATTCCCCTTGCGATCCAAAATCACACTAGAGACTTGTGGCTTGTAGTCGATAAGTTGATCAGCATCAAGTGCAATCTCATTGTAAGCATATACAAAAGCTCCAACAACTGCAATCCCTAAAATGATACCTAGGATTATAGAGCCCTTTATCATCCTGTAAATCATTGTCTAAACTCCCTTTGTGAAAAAGTAGCCTCAATAAGAGTTTTAGTATATATCTCTTGTGGACTATTAAAAATAGTTTCTGATGGACCTGATTCGACACAACGACCATCTTTGAGTACCACTATCTCATTACACAAACGGCGTGCAATTGTCATATCGTGTGTTACAAATAGCATCAAAAATCCTATCTCTTTACGTAATTGTACCAAGATTTCTACGATTTCTTCACGCAAAAATGGATCAAGAGCAGTAGTTGGCTCATCTAATAAAAGCAAATATGGCCTTGTGCTTAGTGCTATAGCTATAATCACCCTTTGTAGTTGTCCTCCACTCAATTCAGATGGATATCGTTCAAGTAGCTCCTCATCAAGTCCCACAAGATGAAAAAGTCGCCTAGCATCCCCTAGGTCTCCTAGCCACTGTTTTTTAATTTTTGTCATCGGAGAGAGTGCAGTAAAAGCATTTTGAGGGACAAATCCCATACTCTTGCCTCTTTGCAATAAAACTTCACTTTGGATATCCAAATTTGTCTCTAAAGTTGCTGGTAACATTCCCAAAAGAGCTTTTAGTGTGAGTGATTTTCCACTGCCACTTTGTCCCACTAGTGCTGTAGATGAGCTCAAAGTAAAACCAAAATCAACCAACGACTTATCGCCATGTTTTATCTCAATCTTGCGACAAACTATCACATTTGTTCCTTAGTATCTTTAATGCTTTTTTAGTATCGTTGACACTCACACTTACCCTAGGTATAAGTCGGATTATGGGTCTATTTACAGTAGGCTGCCTAATTGCGCCAACAAAAAAACTTTTTTTTCTAAGAAAAGCTTGCATCTGTAGTGCCTCTTTGTTGTCATTGACCTCAACTGGAACAATCATCGAGTTTGGTCTGAAACCTAAAATTTTCTCAATCAAACTGTAGCGTTTTTCTATCTTGTAGCGAATCTTTTTTGCATTTTTAAAGATATATCGCAGATTTACAAGCGCAAGTGCCGCATCAAACAAAGATGGAGCAGTAGAATAGATAAGTGGTTTTGCCCTATTTTCCAAAAACGAAATTACCTGGCTACTTGCTAGTACATATGCTCCATGTGAGCCATATGCTTTGCCAAGTGTACCCATCTTGATGTGATTTTCATTGGGGGTTATGCCGTAGTGATCAAAAATACCAAGCAATTTTTTTCCCAAAATACCACTGCTATGTGCCTCATCGACAATCAATACCGCACCAAAAGCCTCTGCTATCTCAAAAATCTCTTTTTTGCACAACTCTCCACTCATAGAGTAAACACCCTCTACGGCTATAAAAATCCTTTTTGCTTTTATCTTTTTGAGCTTCTCTATTAAATCCTCAGGGTCATTGTGTCTGAAAAATATACATCTTCCTACTATTAGCCTTGTTGCTAAAATCCCACTTGCATGGAAATCTTCATCTATCAAAAGATAATCCCCTCTTCTTATAAGGGTCTCAATAAGGGCAATATTTGCCAAAAATCCACTACTTAGCATTATGCCCTTTTCAAACCCATTTATGAGTGCTACTTCGCGCTCAAAAAGTGCATGTACTGTATGGTAACCACCTACAAGCATGCTTGCTTTTGGTGCAAAATCGTGTTGCAAACCCAAAAGCTTTACCCCTTTTTTAAACTGCTTTTTATTGCTTGCTAGCCCCAAATAATCGTTTGTACCTAAATCTATCAAGTCACTATCTGCTAAATCTCTTTGACGAAAACGGTTTGCTTTTTTTAGTGCTTGAAGTTCTTTTTGGTACATATCAACTGCCTATAAAAGTATCATAACTGCCACTTTTTGCAAAATTAATTTCATAATTTTTATCATCTATTTTATCGATTCTTACACTATCAATA
>DSAK01000122.1 GCA_011372825.1 Campylobacterota bacterium
CTTATTGGGTTACACTTATTGCAACAAAGCACCTCACCAATAACACTAGGAACCCATGGATATTTCACACAAAATACACTCACAATGGTTGCCCCATTTGAAAGCGAAGAGAGTGTTTGGGCAAAAAGTCAAAAAAGATTTGGTTTATTGAAAAAATATGAAATTGATATTGTCTATATCATAACAGTATCAAACACATACAGCTTTACTATAGGGGATATCACATTTGAGGCAATCCCTTTTTATGAATGGAGCTTGAGTGATTTTGACAATATTGTCAACTAACGCTTCTCCTATTTAACTCTCAATTGTGACATGGTATAATCACCATATGAAGATACTTTTAGCACCAAGTGAAACAAAATCCCAAGGTGGTAGTGAGATTTTTTCTCTTGAAAATCTCTTTGGGCCATCACTTTTTGATATCCGAAAGGAGTTGATAGCAAATTATCAAGAGTCGATTAAAACAGTAGAGAAATCGACACTCATGTTTGGACTAAAAAAATCTCAAGAGATTGAATACTACAGACAAATTGCCCTTGAATCACCTGCTAAAAAAGCGGTACTTCGTTACACTGGTGTAGCCTTTGATTATCTTGATTACCAAAGCCTTGATTTTCAATCCCAAAACTATCTAGACAAACATCTGCTAATATTCTCAAACCTCTTTGGTGTTTTAAGAGCTTGTGATTTGATCCCAGAATACAGAGTCGCACAAGGTGCAAAAATAGGAGATATCCAAGTTGATAAACGGTACAAAAAAGAGATTACTAAAACTCTCGATGAGTATCTAGCCGATGAAGATATACTCGATATTCGCGCTGGCTATTATGATAAATTCTACACTCCAAACAAACCCTACACTACACTCAAATTTCTAAAAAGGGGCAAAGTTGTTAGCCACTGGGCAAAAGCATATCGTGGCAAAGTTCTTAGAGAAGTGGCAAAGAATAAGATCGAAAACATAACAGATTTTATCGCTTTACCTATAGATGGATTGAGTCTCGTTGAAGTACAAAAGCGTAAACTTAAAACAGAAATTATCTATGAGATTGGAGACTAAATCGTGCGATTACCATCAGATAAAACACTTTATCGTATCTTGCTTATACTTCTATTTGGAAGTGCAATTTTGGGGATACTCTTTGATACAAAGTGGTAACATATGAAAAAAAATATCTTTGATATTGGACCATCGTGGGAATCGGGTTGGAGTAGCGACAACAAAACAAAACAAGACTTATCTCAAAAGATAACAAAACTCCCAAAAGAGCACAAGCTACATTTTGCCAAAGAGAAAAGAAATGGCAAAATCATAACTATAGTAAAACCATTTTATCTCTCTAAATTGGAGCTTGATAAGACGCTTAAGACTCTTAGAAAATCTCTTGCTACAGGTGGCACTTCAAAAGATAATTCCCTTGAGTTTCAAGGCGAAGTGCAACAAAAACTCAAAAATTGCCTTCTCAAACTTGGGTTTGGACTCAAATAGTCGCCGATATCTCACCTAGTGCTTTATCGGCATGCGTTTGGTTGCCGTTGTATTTTTTGAGCTTGATCCCAAAGCTTGCCATACTATTTGCAGTATTTTTGCATGCCATTTTGACCATCAAAAAATCACAATCCTTGATAGCTTCTGCCATGGTATCGTGTGCCTTGATATGCTCTAAATCATTTTTGTCATGATCACAAACATGTCTCCCCACATGGTCGCTCTCATTACAAGCATGGCCTTTCATCTTAGGATTTTCACGAATCTCTTTGAGGCTGATAGTTTTGAACACCCCTCCGCCTACTTCAAATATTGCAAAAAATGGGGTATGCCCTGCATTTCTGGCTATTTTGAGGGATTCATCCATTACAGGTACTGCTATTGTTGACACATTAACTCCTCTGATTTTAAAAATGAGTATAGCCCACTCAATCTAAATGGAACCTTGGATAAATTATCTATTTTGTTCATTCTCACATGCCACACAACGAACACTTTCTGGGCGAAGTTTAAGCCTATTTATATCGATAGGCTCATCACAATCTATACATATCCCAAAAGAAGGCGTATCTATCCTTTGAAGTGCGTTTTTTAATCTAGTGAGTCTGAGTCTAGCATTATCCAAAGTCTTGTTTGCTACATGGCTCTCCCCCATCGCTTCAAGCCTTGTAAGCCGCCCCAATGAACAATCAGGTGAAATTGGTTTTGTCTTCTCCTCAAGTGCCTCTATCTGACGGGTAGCAGAACTAATCTCATCTTCTATCTGTTTTTTAAGTAAATCTTTACTATCTTTATCCATAAAAATATTATACCTAAAAATGGGGGCTTTTTGAAAAATAACCTCGATAAATTTAACCGACTGATTGAAGAGAGGCTCTTTTTTGAAGCCCATGAAGCACTAGAGCCTCTATGGCTAGCTTTTAAAAAAGAGGGAAATGTGCCAACTCCACTTCCTAGGGGCTATATCAATGCCGCAATTGCTTTTGAGCATATCAAAAGGGGAGGAATAGCCTCAAGAAAGAGTGCAAAAAAAACTTTTGCTTGTTACCTTAGATACCGCCATTTGTCATCAAAATGTGACAACTGTCACCAAACTACAGCGATACTAGATAAAGTTGCTAATTTATTCAAACTATAAAACAACAATCATTTTAAAACAAAATACCATCTATCAAACCCTCGAATTACTATTTTACCAATACTATAAACTCTCAATATTCCCAACCACTTTACCGATGATGCTTACCTCATCAGGAGCGAGAACCTCAGGTGAATAAGCTTTATTGTCAGAGATAAGTTCCACCATCCCATCTGCCCTTTGGCGAACCCTCTTTATAAAAAGTCCCGCTGTAGTAGATGCTACAAATATCCCGTCTTTGGAAATGTTACGCTGGTCTCTATCTACAAATACGATAGAACCATCACTCAAGGTCGGCTCCATAGACTCTCCATCTACATGGATAGCTTCAAGTTTATAATTGCCAAGTCCGACCATATTTTGGATGATTGTGCGATCAACATTGAGTATCTCATAATCTTCACCAAAGACTTCTGCTCCGCCTCCAGCGCTTGCTCTCATATCTGCAAAATAGCGAATCTGAAAAAACTTATCTGTCTCCTCTTTTAGCATATCTATAGCTTGATCAAAAAAGAGCCAATTTGCACTGATTTTTTTAATAGCACAAAACTCTAAAATCTCACGATAAGGGATGGAGTTGCGTTTTTTCATCGTCGCAAAAGAGGCTTGCGAAATCCCTAGAGCAAGGGCAACATCTTTGTCAAATACCTTTGCTCCTTGCTTGTTTTGAGAGATAATATCTTTGATTTTTTCAATCACATCAAACAAACTAATCATCATTTCTCCTTTGACAATAACTTATAATATGTAAATATTAACATAATTTTAATAATAATACGACATATTGAAATATTTTTTTTCGAAAAATGACATTTTTTATATAATTTTTATTTCAATTAGCTCAAAGGATAGATTATGGACTATAAAAAAGATTTTTCACTTCTACAAGAAGCTATCAAAGCAGGATGCACAACTGTATCGCAGCTAGCTTGTTATATCAAGCACCAAAAAAGAGGCTTTGGCCTCTAGTCCAAAGCAAAAGCAAAACCTCATCGCCTGCGTTTAGACTTGATGTGTTTTGAGGCAATGCCATCAGGTCACTCTTGCCTAAAAGGTTGTTTACAATAGCACTACTACAAACTTTTTTACCTTTAAAATCGATAAGATAGGTGCCATTAATTTTATCTACAACGATCTCTTGCGCTACACATAACCCATGCTAGCTACTAGAGAGCTAGGTGCGATGATACCATCAATCATCTCTTGTGATTTTACAAAATCTATCATTTTACCCCTTTTGTTAATAATCCTGCACCACATATATAAGTTGCGAAGCGACATCTTGTAGTGAAGCAGCTTCTAGCATGAGGGGTTCTCTAGCAATTGGCCCTAAAAATTTTATTTACACCACAATATATCTTTTTCTAGAATGGTTATAAAAGTTGTTTGGTATAATAGAGCTTAAAAAAGGATTCTTGCTTGCTATTTGGGTCTATTGACTATCTAAACCTTTTGCCTTTTCAAGTTTTTCTCAAAAAATATTTCAACAACAATAGAGTAAATAAAACACGATACAAAAATGTCCCTAGCAAAATAAATAGTGCTTTTCATGCCAAGAGGGTAAATGCTGCTTTTATATCATCGGTCACCTCTAGAGGTTGCAAATGTACCGATGTTGGTATCATAGGTAAAGGTCGTGTCTATAGTGTGTTGCTCCTCAAAGGGGAGACAAAAGAAGATAGCGCATCACAAACTTCCAATAGACTTGCAAAACTGCTCAATCTTCAAGGGGAGGTGATGATAGGTGATAGGGCTTTGCGTCACTATCTAGCAGGTGGAGAGGGCTTAGATTTATCTCTTGAGTGGCAAAAAAAGACCAATTTGCCATTTGTCTTTGCTAGACTTTGTTACAACAAGCATGAAAAAATAGTCAAAAACATAGCAAAAAGATTTGCTAATACAAAAGTCTATATCCCCCAATATATCCTCAAAAAAGAGGCGACCAAAAGAGGGGTTAGTGCTAGTGATGCTAAATGGTATCTAAACCATATACACTATCGCCTAGATTACAAAGCAAAAAAATCACTTGCGAAATTTTTAAAAGCTACAAAACAATAGCCTCTATCCTCTTTAAGATCTCATCAAGCCCAATTATCTCCATAATCTCATCAAGCCCTGCTCCACTTAGCTCACCCAAAAGGGCCAATCGTAGTGGTTGGGCAATCTTGCCAAATCCAATGCTTCTAGTGGCAACAAAATCTTGCATGAGATTATGATATGCCTCTTTTGTAGCTGGTCTCTTTTCTCTCAATGCATTAGCAAATGATTTTAAAATCTCTTTTGCACTCTCATCTTTAAAAACTTTTGCAAATGCCTTTTTGTCATAAGACTTTGGTGGCTCTAAAATAAGTTTGATTTGAGATGCTAGCTCAACAAGTGTTTTTGCCCGCTCTTTTGTAACACACAGCAATGACTCTTTTTTCTCATGATTGGCGATATCGACTCCAAAATCTCTCAACAAAGCAACTAACTCATCGCTCTTTTTTTCTTTTATATAGTGTGCGTTGAGCCAATGGAGTTTATCGAGATTATAGCTAGATGCACTTTTGTTGATATCTTTAGGGTCAAACAAGCTTACCATCTCATCTAAGCTAAATATCTCTTGATCGCCATTGCTCCACCCCAGTCTAACCAAAAAATTGAGCAGTGCTTCAGGCAAAAATCCATTTGCTTTATACTCCATAACATCAGTAGCTCCATCTCTTTTTGAGAGTTTTTTTCCCGCTTCGTTGTGTATCATCGCTACATGATTAAAGCGTGGCAAATCAAACCCTAACGCATTATAAACTACTATCTGTTTTGGTGTATTGTAGAGGTGATCATCTCCCCTAATGACATCAGTTATCCCCATGAGTGCATCATCGACTGCCACTACAAAATTGTATGTCGGAGTGCCATCACTTCTAGCTATGATAAAATCATCCACCTCATTTGCTGCTATCCTAATCTCCCCTTTTACTCCATCAAAAAATGTAATCTCCCCATCAAGAGGAGCTTTGATGCGGACAACTGGCTCTATACCACTAGGTGGTGTCCCTGTAAAATCCCTATATCTACCATCGTATCTAGCTCTCTCTTTTTTTGCTATTTGGGACTCTCGAAGGGCATCTAACTCTTGTTTGGTCACATAACAGTAGTACGCCTTGTTTTCGCTGATGAGTTTATCTATGTAATGTCTGTATATATCAAATCTCTTTGATTGGTATACTACCTCACCATCATAGTCCATCCCCACCCAATCAAATGCCTTGATGATTGCCTGTAGTGCATCATCTGAATTGCGCGCCAAATCTGTATCTTCGATACGGAGTAGAAACTTTCCACCATTTCGCTTCGCCCAAAGCCATGAAAAAAGGGCTGTTCTCAAACCACCGATATGGAGATATCCTGTGGGACTAGGTGCAAAACGGGTAACTATCATTGTAAACCTTTTATTTGTATATGAATAATCTAAATTGTATCAAACAGAGGATTAAAGCTTGCTATCTTTATCGCTTGAGGCGATATATTTGGCTACTTGGCGATGAGATTACTCTTTCAAATAAACTCTCGTCATATATCCCCAATAGTCCCATTTGTACAAATGCCGAATCAAAAGTCTCTTTATCTAAAATTACAAAAACCCCTTGAGATTTAACTAGCAAGAGGTTATATTTGCCCTCAGGCGAATAGTTCCATTGACTAAGAGAGAGTTTTTCATCGACTGCCACAAACTTTGAAATTGGCAATAGTTGATTGCCACTCTTTAGTGTACCTTTTGCAGAATCAAACTCAAGACCATTATGAAACACCATAGAGGTCCCTTTTTGTCCCACCATATATGTTGGGGCAAACACTATCTCACGCAATGGCTCTCCTGTGTTTAAATCTATATTTCCAAATTGTGCAACTAC
>DSAK01000139.1 GCA_011372825.1 Campylobacterota bacterium
CAGTATCACTTGGAGCTTTTCTAGTAACCATTTCGTAGAGATTGAACATGATATGCCCTCCATCAAGTGCAGGAATAGGGAGAAGATTGAGAACTCCAAGGTTGACTGATATAAGCGCAGTGAAAAATAAAAGTGAGATTATTCCAGCATTTGTTGCTTTTGCAGTGATATCTACTATACCAATTACACCAGCTATTTGGTCAGCACCAACAACACCGGTTATAAGTTTTTGGATACTTTGTACGATAAGCAAGCTAGCTTTTTTTGTCTCATCTGCTGCATACTGCAAGCTACCAATGATGCCAAAGTGTGCTGACTCTTGAGTCCCTAGTGGGGATATCCCTATAATTTTTCTTTGAATAGGTTCACCAAAGATATTTTTATCCTCTATAGTTTGAGGGGCAAGTGTGACAAAGAGTATCTTATCTTCTCTTTTGATTTGCAATCTGATTTGAGAGGTTGCTTCACTAATATGAGTAGCTAATTCATCCCAATATCTGATTTTTGTACCATTGATGGCAGTGACTGTATCACCAACTAATAGTCCTGCCTGATAAGCAGGGGAGTTTTCACTGATTTTTCCTATGCTTGCAGTGAGCTTTGGGACACCAATCGTTGCAATCATCACATAGAGTATAAATGCGAGTAAAAAATTTGCAAATGGTCCCGCAAGTAATATGACTATTTTTTGCCAAGGTTTTTTTGTAGTATAGCTATCTTTTTCATAACTTTTTTTTGTTGGGTCGCTATCGTCTTGACCCTTCATTTTTACATATCCACCTAGAGGAATTGCCGATAAGCTCCACTGCGTATTGCCAAATGTTTTTGAATATAGTTTTTTTCCAAAACCTATACTAAAAACCTCAACGCGTACCCCGAAAAACCGTGCTGCTAAAAAATGACCCAATTCATGAAAAAAAATCAGAACCGATAAAACTAGTAGTGAAACTATAAAACCCATCTACACCTCTTTGTGGTATCTTGCAAAATCTCTTACATACTCATATCCAGAGTAGAGTGTAACAACAACAGCAAACCAAAGTATATACTCTCCAAAAGGCCACTGCATTAGCAAAAATCCTATTGCTATCATTTGTATCACAGTTTTTAATTTGCCCATAAAAGATGAAGCTATATCCATCCCTTGACTCACTGCTGATACTCTAAGACCTGTTATGAATAGCTCCCTTGTGAGTATAAGATAGATTGCCCATGGAGAAGCACGGTCAAGTATCATGAGACCTAAAAAACCAGCCAATGTTAGCATTTTGTCTGCAAGTGGATCAAGTATCTTGCCCAATGTTGTAATTTGGTCGAAATTTCTAGCGATATAACCATCGAAAAAGTCGGTTACACTTGCCACGACAAAGATAAAAGCAGCCGTAAAATCAAGCCAGCTATAGTGGATGTTACCAAACCAATCTCTATTGACGAGCAAAACAAACATAAGTGGTGCTAAAAGCAACCTGAAAAAAGCAAGAGTATTTGGTGTATTTAACATTATCTAAAAGTAGTTCCACCATCTACAACTATAGTTTGACCCGTAATCCAGCTTGCTTCATCTGTACAGAGAAAGTAGACTGCTCCAGCAATATCGTTAGGTTGTCCCATTCTATCAAGTGCAGAGCGTTTGATAGTTTCAGCTTTTACCTCTTCGTAGTTAGTAAATGCTTTGAGCGCATCGGTATCAATAGGGCCTCCACTTACTGCATTGACTCTAATGTTCATCTCTCCTAGCTCCACAGCGGCATATCTACTCATAGCCTCAACTGCTGCTTTGTTTGTCCCATGACCAGCGTAGTTTTCAATGTATATGAGATTTCCAGTACTTGACATCGTCACCACAGCACCACCGCCCACTTTTTGCATCCTTTTCGCTGCTTCTTGAGTACCTACTACAAATGCATTTACAGTTGCGGTGTAGATATTGTTTAACCCTTTTGGTTTGAGACGCATAAATTTGCCATATCCACCAACGACTGGACGACCATAAATCATCGCATTACTTACAAAAAAATCTACTCTATCAAAATCGGCATCAATTGCTTCAAAAAGTGGCTTAAACTCATCAGGCTAAGATATTGAGTGGATATGCTCTTGCTTTTATCCCATACTCTTCGTCCCATTGCTTTGCTAATTGTTGAGCAACTTCTTTGTTGGAGTTGTATGTGAAAGCTACATTTACCCCGTTTTGGGCAAATTTTCTAGCGATTGCTTCACCTATACCTTTTGTGGCACCTGTTATAACAACTGTTTTTCCCTTCATCTCGGACATCTATTTTACTCCTACTATGTGATAATCTTTCATGATATTTTCTATATTTTTCATATTTTCCTTGTTTGGAGCAACAAGTGGCAGTCTATACTCTAATGTATCTATAAGTCCAGCTATATACATCGCCGCTTTAATAGGGATTGGGTTGCTTTCGCAAAACAATACCTTGTTGATAGGGTAGAGCTTTTCGTTGATATCTCTTGCAGTATCAAAATCCCCTTTTAGAGCAACGTGAGTAAGCTGTGCTTTTAGATCTGGAATGAGATTAGAGGTTACTGAGGTGATACCAGCGCCTCCACTAGCAAGGATTGGAAAATCTATAGAGTCATCGCCACTAAAGATAGCTAAATTTGGGCATTTGTGGCGAAGTTCTATGATTCTATCAAGTGAGCCTGATGCCTCTTTGATACCAAAAATATTTGGTACATCTTCAAGGAGTCGCTTGACTGTATCGGCTTGTATATCAACACCAGTTCTCCCTGGAACATTATAGAGCATTAAAGGTATCTCTACATTACTCGCTATTGCTTTGTAGTGTTGATAAAGACCCTCTTGGCTAGGTTTGTTGTAGTATGGACTTACCGAAAAAATAGCATCAGCACCACACGACTGGGCATATTTGGCTATCTCTATTGCTTCATGAGTTGCATTGCTTCCAGCTCCGGCTAGCACTTTGGTATTTGTCCCTTTGCATACCTCAACAGCTATTTCTATACATCTTTTATCTTCATCATAACTTAGTGTTGCACTCTCGCCCGTTGTACCTATCGGGCAAACGGCATCAATTCCATTATCTATTTGTCTTTGTATCAATTGAGCGTAGGTTGCTTCATCTAATTTTCCATTTTTAAATGGGGTAATTAGTGCAGTGGTGGCACCTGTGATTGGGTGAGTCATTGATTTTTCCTTAATAGTACTGTTGTTGCATATTGATCGTCAAAGTATCTGTTTGCAACCTCTTGGATATCTTTTAATGTTATTTTATCCAATTTCTCTTCATATTTTAGTAGTGGCTCTATATCTCCCATAGAGAAGTAGTCCCCAAAAAGTGAAGCAACTGAGCTTGAATTCTCTAGCGAATAGATAAAATCTGTTTTGATGTTGAGTTTTGCTCTATCAAGTTCCTCTTGAGTCACTTTGCCCTCTTTGATCTGTGCTAGTTGATGAAGAATCTCTTTTTCGGTATCATCTGGCTCAACTCCATCACTACATAGTGCCATAATCATAAAGACACCAGGATCTTTGAGTTCCATATTGTAAACATAGACTTGATCTGCTAGTTTTTTCTCTTGGACGACATGTTGCTCTAGTCGACTACTTTTGCCACTCCCTAAGATGTAGCTAATAGCACCAATTATTGGTTGGTCATCATGTGCAAAATTTGGGATATCGTATGCAATAGCTAGAGTGTTTACTTGATTACTCTCTTTGTGGAGTATAACTCTTTTTGAGCCATCTCTAGGCGGTTCAACTAGATTTATTTGTGGTACTTCTCTTTTGTTTTTAAGCGGTTCAAATGTCTCTTTTGCGTACTTAAATACCTCTTCTTTGGTGATATCTCCAGCTACAACTAGTATAGCATTGCTAGGTTGGTAGTAGCTTTCGTAAAATTCTCTTATATCTTCAATCTTCCACGCAAGGATATCCTCCATAAAACCAATCGGAAGCCAATGGTATGGATGGTAGACAAAGTGGGTATTAAAAAGTCTAAAATAGAGATAGCCCAAAGGGTTGTTATCGGTTCTTAGTCGTCTCTCTTCGGCTACTACATCTCTCTCTTTTTGAAACTCCTCATCATCAAGAAGTAGATTATGCATCAGCTCTGCAAACAACTCAAATGTTTTTCTTAGATTTTTGTTTGCTGTTTTTATATAGTAATAGGTTTTGTCAAAACTTGTAGCTGCGTTATTGACTCCGCCACCCCTTTTGACTATAGTATCAAACTCTCCTGCCATGAGATTTTTTGTAGATTTGAAGCTAAGATGCTCAAGCATATGCGCCATCCCCGTATGACCTAGAGTCTCATTTCTGCTGCCAACTTTGTAATATATGCTTGAGGTGATAACTTTTGAATCGTTATCCATCGGGATAGCGACTACTTGCATACCATTTTCGAGTGTTTTTGTATGATGTTTGGGCAAAGAATTTGCCATTGTAACTCCTATAGTTAAGATAAAGAAAAATACTATTTTTATCATTTCCAATTTGCACCTACTGCTTGTGAGATGTGTGTATAGTTATCCTCTTTGAGTAACTCTAATAATCCTTGGTTTATCTCTTTGATTAGGCCCGGACCTTTATAGATGAGCATACTATAGACTTGAATAAGTGATGCACCATCTTTTATCCGTTCGTATGCCTCAAGAGCACTGTCTATTCCACCGACTGAAATAAGTATAGTTTTACCATAAAATTCTTTGCCTATAGCTTTAAAAAGTGCACGACTTTTCTCTTTGAGTAACTCACCGCTAATACCTCCAAAATCTTTTGCATTTTTGGTGAGACTATAATCTATCGTTGTATTTGTGGCGATAATCCCACTTGCACCTGCTTGCAAGGCAACTCTACACAGAGTGATTGCATCATCATTGCTCATATCAGGGGCAATTTTCAAGAAGATAGGTTTTTGACTCAAAGTTTTTGCCATGCTAAAAAGCGATGTTATAAACTCCTCATTTTGGAGGCTTCTGAGTCCAGGGGTATTTGGAGAAGAGATATTAACAACGAGATAGTCTGCATAGCTTTCTAAATGTTTGATGAGTTTTTCGTAGTCATTTATCGCTTCATCTTCGGATGTGAGTTTATTTTTTCCTATGTTGATCCCTATTGGAAATGTTGAGTTTGAGTATCTTTTTAGTCTTTTTGCCATAGCTTCCATGCCACAATTATTAAAACCCATCGCATTTTGTATGGAGTTCTCTTCAATCAGACGAAATAGTCGCGGTTTTGGATTGCCATCTTGTGGCAGTGGAGTTACTGTCCCAACCTCTGTAAAACTAAATCCCAAAGCACCCATTGCCTCTATGTGGTCTGCATTTTTATCAAATCCAGCACCAAGTCCAACAGGATTTGCAAATCTCTTGCCAAAGAAATCTTGCGATAACATAGTGTCGTTGACAAGAAAAAACTTCCCTAAAAATGATCTAATTATGCTAGATTTTTCAACTATCTTGAGTCCAAAATTTGCAACATTGTGTGCAGCTTCTGGCTCTAGTTTAAATAATATTTTTTTGAGTGTTTGGTATGAAAAAAATGACAATTATATCTCCTATATCAACTAAGAGCAATTATATCCAATAGTGACTAAAAATTATTAGCCTCAAGGAGCTAAAAGGGCTTAGGATACTCCAAGGAGCCTTTGGTACTCAGGGCATGATTGCTCTAACTGCTGGTGTTTGCCATGACACATCAAATGACCAGATGCAAACACCAAGAGACTATCAGCGTGGATAACACTACTTAGTCTATGGGCAACTGCGATAGTTATCATATCTGCTTTTAACTCTTCAAGAACATTTTGGATAAGTTTTTGACTTGTGTTATCAAGTGCAGAGGTTGCCTCATCAAGTATCAGTATATCAGGCTCCTTATAAAGAGCGCGTGCAAGTGCTATGCGTTGCTTTTGTCCACCTGATAGGTTTGTGCCACCTTGGGTAAGAACAGTGTTGATGCCATCTGGCAATTTGGAGACAAATTCTATAGCATGCGACTTGATAAGCGCTTGTTTGATTTTTGCTTCATCTATCGGTTTACCATAAGCTATATTTGCTGCAATGGTATCGTTGAAAATCAATATATGCTGTGTAACATAGGCTATTTTTGCATGCAATGAGGCAAGAGTGTAGTGAGCAAGTTGTTTATCGTTGATAGTTATCTTTCCTTGAGTTGGGTCGTAAAAACGGACTATTAGATTGACAAGTGAGCTTTTTCCCGCACCACTTTCACCAACAAGTGCGTAGAGATTACCTTTTTTAAATTGAAATGAAAAATTTGCAAGTGCTCGGTGATTGTCATAGTCAAGCGATACATTTTCAAAAGCTAAAGACTCGATAGTCTCTTGAAGTTTATGCTCTCCATCTATAATCATCGGTTTAGTCGCTAGAAGTTCGAGCATACGAATGTTTGCCATGATTGCATCTTGGGCTTTATTGTACAAATTAGAGAGTCTTCTGATCGGATCATATAGCATAAAAAGTGCGGCACTAAAAGCAAAAAAACTCCCAACACTCATATG
>DSAK01000028.1 GCA_011372825.1 Campylobacterota bacterium
ACAAACAAAGCAACAAACAAGCACAACAAAAGTCGTTTTCAAAAACAAATTTTGCCATCATAAGGGATATGGTTTTAGCCAATTTAAAATATCCAAATAACGCTAAAAGAATGGGTTGGCAGGGGGTTGTAGAAGTGCAATTAGTGGTAAGTCAATCTGGGAAGCTTTTGGAATATAAGATCTATAAATCATCCGGTAAAAGACAACTCGATCAAGCGGCACTTAATGCTGTTAAATCTATAGCAAATAAAAATTTACCCAAACCTCAAACAAAAACAACTCTCATTCTCCCTATAGGGTTTAAGTTGAATTGAAATAATTATCGCTGAAAGGGCAACATTGTGTTTCAAAAAACTATGAAATAATGATAAAGATTATTAAAATTTATTAAGATACAAGTTTTATTATTTTATAATACTACAATGATTATCAATAGTAGCATGATAACTCTTTAAAGGCTAATTAAGTGCCTTGAGAATATCGTTTTGATAATCACGCTAAAGCAAAATATATAATTTATGCTAACTTTACATCAAAGGAAGACAATTGGATGATTTAAAACTGTTAGTTGACTATGGAACATTGGGAATATTGTTTTTTATGAGCATTTTGGTTGTTGGCTACACAATTGAAAGATTGTTATTTTTTAAAACGATTGATTTTCAAAAATACAAAACAAGAAACCAGATAGAAGAAGCGGCTACAAAAAATCTAACTATACTTTCTCTCATAGGCTCAAATGCTCCTTATGTTGGATTGCTAGGTACGGTGGGTGGCATCATGGTGGTATTTTATGAGATAGGCTTGAGTGGTGGGGCTATTGATACATCACAAATTATCATAGGGTTAGCTTTGGCTCTTAAGGTTACTGCTACTGGTTTAATAGTTGCAATACCTACAACCATGATTTATGGCGGTTTTTTGAGAAAAGTTGACATTACAATAGGTGGATGGGAAGATGAAATCACTAAAGAGAGTTGAGGGGATTAATGTTGTTCCACTAATTGATGTGATGCTAGTTCTTCTAGCAATTGTTTTAACCATCTCATCTTTTATTGCTCTAGGGAAAATTGAACTTACTCTTCCTAGTGGAACTACAGAAATGAAGCTTGAACCAAAACCATATGATATTGCCATCAACAATAAAAGTGAGTTTTTCATAAATGGGGAGCAAATAGCAAAAGAGAATATCGCAGCCTACCTTGCTAAACTTACAAAAGAAGATATAGTCGCCATAAGAGCTGATAAACTTACCTCCTATGAAGATTTTGTATTTATAGTGGATTTGTTAAAAACCAATGGGATAGAAAAAATAGGGATGGTAATTCAAAGTGCAAACTAGCAACAAAATGGCCACCCAATCAAAGAAACTCTTGTCTTTTGAGACAAAATCTCTTTAAATCATTCACTATATATATAGGGTAGTATGCACCCCTTGAAACACCAAAGACAATAATCTTATCCTTGCCAAATAATCATTTATTGTTTTCACCACTATCCTATGATACAATTAGCGAATAACAGCACAAGGATTACAATATGAAAGAGGTTATAAATCTATATAAAAAACATAAAAATGCAGTTGATGATTTTATCGTTACACTTATCAAGTCTCTACCTCAAGATTACATAAAAAATGCCGATACGATTCTATATGAAAATCCCTATATACAACTTATGTATGCAGTTAATGATAGTTATGTACAAATCTCACCAACAATTTGCAAGAAAAAACAAGAAAGAGACAGGCAATGGAGTCAAAAAAGCCACTACTTCTCCAAAGTGACACTTGATGAAAAAGGCTTTTATGTCTCCAATCCCTACATCCATTACCGCACTGGCAAAGCTAGTGTATCGGTAGTTCACAAACTCAATGATATATTTTATGTTTTTGACCTCAATCTGATTGGACTCCTTGAGGAGCTAAAACTCATAGAATACAACAATGTCTATGACAGAGTCAAACGGGGAATCTATTTTTTGGGTGCACTATTTTTAGCAATTGTTGCTGTAGCTCTTATCTTGTACGGAGGTTATATATTTGCTAAATTGATTTTCGTTAGTGATAGCATAGATTTACTCCATGGGGTTTTTCAATCAATCATTGCTATAACCCTTGGGATTGCTATTTATGACCTCTCTAATCAGATTTTTGAGCATGAGGTTCTTTTCCGCTCTTTTCACACCGAAGAGGATCGACAGTATAAGATATTGGGCAAATTTCTTGTCTCAATTATCATCGCTCTATCTATAGAAACTCTCATGGTTGTCTTCAAAGTCGCTCTAAATGACCATACTCAAATGCTCTCAGCATTTTGGTTGCTACTTGGGACAACTCTTATGTTTGTGGGATTGGGATATTTTTACAAGATTATCAAAACAAGTAATTGCAAAGAGGAAGATTAGTCAAGAGGTATATCTCTTGACTTATAATTGGGTAAGAGGTAGGTAGTTATGCCATTTGTTTGGCAACTTCAGCAGCAAAATCTTCTTCTTCTACCTCGATACCTTCACCAACTTCAAGACGGATAAACTCTACAATAGTTGCAGTTCCACCACATGCTTTAGCTTTTTCTTCAATATATTGAGCAACTGTTTTTGAATCATCCATAACAAACTTCTGATCTAGCAAGCACTGCTCTTGATCTAGACTAGTGTTATCAGAGATAAATCTAGCAATTTGACCAGGGAGAATTTTGTCCCAAATTTTCTCTGGTTTTCCATCTGCTTTTAACTTCTCTTTGAGCTCTTTTTCAGCATTTGCCAAAACTTCATCAGTGAGTTGTGCCATAGAGACATATTTGGGGATATTCAAGAGTGGCTTACCTAATCTAACACGCTCTTCATTCTCTTTTTCTATTTTGGCAATTCTACCAGCAGTCTCATCTGCGATATATTGGGCATCAAAATCTTTATAACTAAGTGTCGTTGGCTTCATAGCTGCAGCGTGCATAGCAACATCTCTAATGACGCTAGTCATTGCTTCAGCAGTTTTGGCGCTATCACATTTAGCAGTTATGATAACACCTACTTGACCATTTGCATGAACATATCCATTAATAGCAGTTGTATCATCACCCTCAAGCAATCCCGATCTTCTAACAACAAGATTTTCACCAATAGTTGCAATCTGAAGTGAGAGATACTCACTAAATGCTACACCATTGATAGTTGAAGCGTTGATTGCATCAGCATCTTTGAGATTATTTGCAAATGCGTGGTTTACGATTTCATTGACACTGTTTTTAAACTTTTCATTTTGAGCAACAAAATCAGTTTGTGAGTTCACTTCGACAATAACTGCTTTTTTACCCTCTACTTTGATGCCGATAAGGCCCTCTGCTGCTACTTTGTTAGCTTTTTTTGCAGCTGCTCCTAGCCCTTTGTCTCTTAGCCATTGCACTGCCTTATCCATATCACCATTAGACTCAGTGAGAGCTTTTTTACAATCCATCATGCCAGCATCGGTCATTTCTCTTAATTTTTTGATATCGCTTGGTCCAAAACTCATAGATTATGCCTCCTCTTTTACAGGTTCTTCAGTTGCCTCTTGAGATGCCTCATGGAGCAATTGTTCTACCTCGTCTTGATCTACTAAATCACCTTGTGCAACTTCACCTTTATTTTCGGCTAAAATTGCTTTTCCTTCATTGATAGCTTCAGCCATTTCATTACAAAAAAGCTCAATTGATCGAATCGCATCATCATTACCAGGGATTGGATAATCGATAACATCAGGGTCACAATTCGTATCAAGTGGAGCAACGACTTTCATCCCCAATCTTCTTGCCTCTTTAACTGCAATATGCTCTTTGACTGTATCAATTACAAAAATCATATCAGGAAGTTTTTCCATATGTCTAAAACCTGCAAGATAAGAGTTAAGTTTCTCTTTTGTTCTAAGGAGCATTAACGCCTCTTTTTTTGTCAAAAGATCAATCTGGCCATTCTCTTCCATTTGCTCGATAACTTCAAGTTTTCTAATCGATTTTTTTATAGTTGGATAGTTTGTTAGCATACCACCTAACCATCTTGTAGAGACATATGGCATACCACATTTTTGAGCAGCTTTCTCGATAGCGCCACGCGCTTGTTTTTTTGTACCAACAAATAGCATTGTTTGACCCTCAGCTGCGGCATCTCTGACAACACTGTAAGTATATTTGAAATATCTCAATGTTTTTTGCAAATCTATAATATAGATATTTTTTCTCTCACCAAAAATAAATTTTTTCATTTTTGGATTCCATCTTCTTGTTTGATGCCCAAAGTGTACACCACACTCAAGCAAATCTTTCATTGTTACCATTTTTTCTCCTTGGTTATAAATTGTTTTACGCTTTTGCGTCTATTTGGTTTGTGTCCTCTATAGCCCTTAACGCACAATGCGCAACCATGCAAGGAATAGCTATATGAGTATTTCCATAAAATGGAGGTAGTATTGTATCGCATTAATCTTAAATACCCCCTGAAGATAGGGGGAAGGAGGGTAATTAGTAGCTCAATATCTTGGTATCTTTATCGAGGATACTATCAGCAACAAGCGATGGAGATGCTACTTTTATCCCATCTGTCAAATCCTCTTTTGTTTTTTGATTGTTTGGAAGATACGGAGGGCAAACTTCGACATTGCCGCCACCTTTTATAAGCTTGTCTAGCAACATTTGAGGTGATTTATCATTTGGCTTCATGAGTACCTCTTTGCCACCTTTTATTGCCAAATCACCTGCTTTTCCACAAAGTAACATGCTCACATTTGCATCTTTTGATTGAGCTTCATTTGCTAAAACAAGTGACATAAATTGTGTCAACGAATCTTCACTAGTAAGCACTACAAGTAGCTTTTTCTCATCAGCTAATGCTGGGATAACTATAAGACTAGCTAGCAATATTTTAGTAATGATTTTTTTCATGTTACACCCTTTTATTTTATAATATGTTTTTGATAAATACAAACTCTATTTATCGTCATATACTATACACAAAAAAAGATTAATTTTGCAACCATTTTAGCTCTTAGGATACATTTTCTCTTTTTGGATTGTCTCTATTTTTCCCATAGTTTCGCATCAAAAGCAACACAAGAAGGCTCTAATTCCCCCTGCTCGTAAACTTTTCATCACATTGCTTCTTAGATGTCATAATACTCATATATACTCTACTCACTCAAAGAGTATTTCTGTCTATATATCTATGCTTTATTGCTAAAAAATGGTTTAAAAGGGTATGTGTTTTATGGGAAGATTTAATATATGATTGTGAAGCTTATGAGGAATTTAGAGGGTATCCACACTGAAGCTCCTCTTAGCGTCACCCTGAGAAAACGCAAAGGGTCTCTCATAGAGCCCTCTCTTTGGAAGTTGCATCCAAAGAGAGGTAGAAAAACTTTAAAGACCTGTGCTAATTATCTGATCATCTACTCTAAGAGTGATACTATCTACTCCATTGGTGTAGACATTCTCAATAACTCCATTGTTAGAGCTATTAGATACAAGGTTCCAACCACTTGTATCAACATTTAAAGTATCTTGATTATCACCTGTTATAAGAAGTGTATTGTTCTCATCTGTCATATTTAGCACATCATCAAGTGTGAGATTTGTGATGGAGTTTGCTGCATCGTTATCCATATCAATTACTTCTATATTTGCAATAGTTGCTACATCTAGTATCTCATTGCTGAAATCTATCTCTTGATCACTCAACAATATGAGTGTATCATATCCATCTCCACCATCAATCACTGCTGTTGGATTATAGATAATCTCATTATCATCTGCATCACCTATTAATGAAGGATTGAAAGTAAAGATATGCATATCCACATCAAACTCTAACTCATTATTAAGTGTGTCACTTACTTTTACACCAAAACTTTGTTTGCTATCGATATCAAACTCATTCTTTTTCACGGTATAGCTATACTCACCTGTAGCAAAATCGATAGTAAAATTCCCCTTGCCATCAATTGTTACATTGCTTAGAGAGTTTGTGTATTTGATTCCATCAATTGTAATAGAGTCAATAGTGACATCAGAATCAGATTTTATTAAATCAAACACATTACCTTTAACTACTTCTTTTTGCGCAAGTGTTGCTGTTAATTCAGCAGCATTATCTTTTACGAAGTAAGCTTCGCCATCATAGGCACCGGCTAGCATTTTTAGATAATTCTTGGCAGTAGAATTTAAATTATTACCTATACCTACCGTCGTAGTCACACCATTTGTCTGATTTGTAGTAAAATCTTTCCAC
>DSAK01000032.1 GCA_011372825.1 Campylobacterota bacterium
AAGTAGTAGTCTACATATTTTAATTGCTCGTGTAGCTACTATAAAAACTTTTGTTTCGATAGTATAGAAACGCCCATATTCATCGTAGTAGTGGACTTGCTTTGAATGTGATGCCCCACACTCTAGCCTATAAACAAAAAGCCTCAGGGACTATACTAGTGCTACATCCAAATCACTTTTTGCATAAAATTTACATCTCTAGCCTTGCTTTTGCCTGTGCAACAATCTCTTCATCATGTGCCATATCAAGCCATCTAAATTTTTTGCCACTTTGTATGGTCCCCTCTAGGATATCTCCACTATTGCGAAATTCTAAATCAAGCTTCGCTATCTCAAACCCATTTGTTGTTTTGGTAAATGCTTTGAGTCTCTCGTTGTTTTTGTTGTGTGTATAGAGGTAGCACCAGCTCTTTAGCCCCAATCTACCTACTCTGCCTCTGAGTTGATGAAGTGTGGCTAGTCCTAATCTTTCTGCTCCAACTATCACAATGAGAGTGAGTCTAGGAAGCGATATTCCTACCTCTACTACGGTTGTCGCAAGGAGGATATTGCCATCTTTTCGAAACTCTAAGAGGGCTTTTTCTTTTTCTTTGTCTTTGCCGTGGGTGAGATAAACTCCCTCAAATCTCTCTTCCCAAAAAGTGCGTGCTTCATCTAGCGATTGGTAGGGTATCTGTTCGCTCTGTTCGACAAGTGGGTAGATTATGAGGATTTGATGGCTTGCTTGAATCTCTTCTTTGATGTGGGATAAGAGTGGGGCAAAATCCTCTTTGGAGATAATTTTTGTAGTGACACTTTTGGTAAAAGGAGTCGTGGTAATGAGGCTTATATCTACGAGTGCTGCATCCATCATCGCTTGAGTTCTAGGGATAGGAGTGGCTGAAAATTGCAATACATGGGCTCTTTGTTTCCCTTTTTGTGAGAGCTTTTCTAGTGCATTTCTCTGAGCCGTGCCGAAGCGGTGTTGCTCATCTATCATCACTAAATCGATAGATGGCAGATCCTCTTTGTAAAGTAGAGCGTGAGTACCTATGATGAAGTGCGAATTTTGATAATCACCTATTGAGTTGTTTTGCATCACTAAAGCAATCATTAGCTCTTTTGGCAGGTATTTGCATGCCTCCTCGTAGAGCTGTAGAGCTAGTATGGATGTTGGTGCCATTAGGATACTTTTGTAAGGAAGCGCCATCATAGCAGCAGCTAAAATCACCATTGTTTTGCCGCTTCCTACATCACCTATGACGACCCTTTTTGTCGCTTTTTTTGGATTTTGAAAATCTCTTTTGATATCTTCAATGGCTTTTAATTGTTCTTTGGTTAAGTCAAAAGGGAGATTTCTAATAAAGCCTTGTATGTCGCCGCGAAGGAGTCTAGTTGGCGGGAAGTCAATCCTTTTACCTTGAAGTTTGCCTAAATGATTGAGGGCTTCTGTATATTTTAAAAGCTTGATGATGTGGGGTTTGTATGTTTTATGATCAAGTATATCATGTAAGTTAGTAGGAAAATGTAGATTTAATAGTGTTTGAGCCTCATGCACCTTTAGCCCCTCTTTTGTGAGTCTATCTAGCGTTAAAAATGTTTGGAGTAGGGCTTTTAGCTCAGTCTCTTTGAGTGCAGTTCTGTACCGAGGTGTAATGCCGAGTGGAGGGGTGATGACTTTTGGTTGATTAAGTTGTAGTGAGTTTTGAAAATTTGTGATGCGACCTTGGAGTATATGGGTGCTTCCTTGGGTAAATAGCTTGTCATGATAAGCTGTAGGATGAAAGATGATAGATTCGATGGTTTGAGCAAAATGTGTAAGCTTTATCCTAAGCTTGATACGATTATTCCTATCTCTTTGTTTGGAGATAATGTAGGATTCAAAAGTTCCAACTTCACCGACATTGATACTTTTTGCGAGGTTAGTGTCTAGATATGAAGTGGGCAAAATGAGTGCCAAATCAAGCCACGATGTGATTTTGAGTTTTTTAAAAAAGGGTGCATGTGGTTGCATGATGCTCCTTGTCTCTATTGGCATCATAGCGTAATATAGTTTATCGTCAAAAATAAATGACAAAATGTCATTTATTTTTTGTTACAGTCGCAAAAGATATCTTGGTGATTTCTGTATGGTTTTTGATAAACTCATTCATCTCTTCTAGAGTGACTGTTGCTATATTATCGAGGTCTTTTTTGGTAAATCCAAGAGGCTTGCCATAGTAATACTCACTATAGGCTCGCAAGAGTCTCTGTCTTAGAGTTTCAACTCTAAGCACTTCACTACCTATGAGGAACTCTTTTGCATCATCAAGCTCTTGTTGGGTAATGCCCTTTGTTGCAAAATCACTAATAACCTCTTTTATTAACTCTTTGGCTTTTTTTTCATTTTCAAGTTTGGTCTGCATATAACCACTAAGATAGCTTACCATTTTTGTTCGCGGAAGTGTCCCGTAGGCACTGTAGGCCAGACCCCTTTTGACTCGTATCTCTTCCATGATACGGCTTCCAAATCCACCTCCACCTAGGATAAATTCGGCAATTCGTGCTTTGAATTGCCCCTCTTCTTGGTATGAAAAATCAAAAGGTGCTCCAAAATAGATATAGGCTTGTTGTGTATCGTTTTGTTCGATAGCCACATCAAGTTCTTTGTTTGTTGCTTCAATTGTAGGTAGCACAAAAGGGGTTACTTTTGGAAGTAACGAGGCTATTTGTTTGGTATTTTCTTTGGCTTTTTCTAGCGTGATATCACCGCCGATGACTACGACTAGATTATTATAGCCTAGTTTGGTTGCGATAAAATCTTCGATATCCTTTAGTGTTATTTGCTGTACCGATTCTCTAGTACCTTCAAGATCTCTAGCTAGAGGCGTGCCTTGAAAAAGAGTTTTTCGCAAATTGACTGAAGCTATATAATCAAAATCAGCCTCTCTTCGTGCGATTTGCCCTATCTTTTGTCTTTTTATCCGATCTAGTACATCAGTTGAGTAGTTTGGATCTTGAAGCAGCTCTTTAAGCAAAGAGATGGCATCATCCCATTGTGTCGCTAGTGAGCTTACCTCAATTGTAAAGCTCTCTCGTGAAGCATGGGTTGTAATAGTGATAGCCTTATCATCAAGCTTTGTAGCAAATGCGACACTCCCAGCTTTTTTCGTACCTTCTTGGAGGAGCTTGGAGGCAAGTTCAGCAACTCCTTCATGTGAAGAGCTAAGTTGACCACTCCCTTCAAATACTAGCTGCATAGAGACGATAGGCAAGAAGTTGTTGCTTTCAAAAATGATTGGGATATCATGCCCCTTGATTTGTACTGTTTTGATGTTACTTGACATCAAGCACCCCCCTAAAAATAAAAATATTATAAGAATTTTTTTCATTTTGTACCCTTTGCATTAAAATCGCTCCAAAATCTCATAAGCGGTATTTCGTTTAGCTGGATACTCACCGATATCACGAATGAGCTGTATCATCTCATTTTGGTTCATCGCATTAGTAGCACCTGCTGCTGAGACGACATTTTCTTCCATCATCGTTGAGCCTAGGTCATTTGCTCCATAAAGGAGTGCCATTTGCCCTATGTAACTCCCTTGTGTAACCCATGAACTTTGGATATTTGGGAAATTATCTAAAAAAAGCCTTGCAACTGCTAGGAGTCTGAGGTAGCGATTGGATGACTGTTTTTGGATCGTTGGAATCTCCTTTTTAAGCTGCGTGTTTGCACTTTGAAATGACCACATGATAAAGGCTCTAAAGCCACCAGTTTCATCTTGGAGTTGACGAATGTAGTCCCAATGTTCTACTATCTCTTTGTCGGTTTCTACCGTGCCAAACATCATCGTAGCAGTCGATTTCATCCCTATCTTGTGAGCTGTTCTGTGTACCTCTAGCCAAGTATCCTTATCAAGCTTCTTTGGTGCTATGATGTCTCTAACGCGGTCACTTAGTATCTCTGCACCAGCTCCAGGGATAGAGCTAAGCCCTTTTGCTTGAAGTCTTTTTAGTGTCTCTTCTATAGTGATTTTTGAACGCCTTGCTATATAATCTATCTCAATAGCAGAGAATCCATGTATGGTGATCGTGGGATATTTCTGATGGATATGTTCCACAAGTGCCTCATACCACTCAATCTCAAGCTTTGGATGCACGCCACCTTGAAAAAGTATCTGTGTACCGCCTATGGCAAGTAACTCCTCTATCTTTTGGTCAATCTGCTCAAAAGTGAGGATATATCCATCATCCTCTTTCTCGTGACGGTAAAATGCACAAAATTTACAATCAACCCAACATACATTGGTATAATTGATATTTCTATCAACTACAAAAGTGGTCACACCATCTGGGTGTAACTCTTTTTTTCTTTTGTACGCCATATCGCCCAATGTTTTTAAATCGCCATTTTGGATCAGATCTAAAGCTTCATCTATACTTATTCGTTTCATATGTTTCTCTTCTTGTAAGTAACTTTTTTGTCAATTATAATTGCAATTCCTATCTCAAAATCTATTTAGAGCCTAGTGCATCTAAAACACCATTGATAAATTGTGGAGATTTTTCATCTGCTAGATTTTTGGCTAGCTCCACAGCTTCATTGATGATGATAGCTTTGTCTGTTTTGGCTACTAGTATCTCATATGCACCAAGTCTTAGGATAGCTTTTTCAACTTTACCTATGCTGAGAAAATCCCAACTTTCAAGATGTTTACTTAGTTCTTTGTCTAACATTTCGAGATTTTCTATCGTTCCTACGAAAAGTTCACGCGAAAAATCTCTCTGTTTGTTTCTGATTTTTTGCTCTTCTAGTATCTCATCAAAAAAATTACCTATAGTTTCATTGCCCAAATCATAAGCATACAATAGCCCTATGACAGCACTTCTAGCTTGATGTCTAGTAGCCATTATGCAAGTTCGCTATAAAGGTTTATCATCTCGATGAGGCCTACCATCGCTTCATTGCCTTTGTTACCTGCTTTTGTCCCAGCTCTCTCAATTGCTTGTTCTATAGTATCTACTGTAAGGACACCAAAAGTGACAGGTTTAGCGTATTTGAGCGTCACGCTTGCTATCCCTTTTGTTGTCTCAGCGGAGACATAGTCAAAATGTGGAGTCGCTCCTCTAATGACTGCTCCTAAGCAACACACAGCGTCATACTTGCCACTTGAGAGTGCTTTGTCTAGTGCAAATGGTATCTCAAATGCCCCAGGGACTAAAATCAAATCTAATTTGTTTGCATCTCCACCATGTCGCACATACGCATCTTTGGCGCCGCCAACTAAACTATCGGTGATGAAGTTATTGAATCTAGCACTGATAATTGCCACTTTTTTGGTAGTATCTACTTGTAATTTTCCCTCTATTGTTTTCATATACCTCTCCTTTTTTACTCAACTATCTCTCTGATAGCGTCTATTTGTTGTATGAGTTTTGCTAGCTTTGTGAGCTCAATCATATTTGGTCCATCACTAAGTGCTATAGTTGGGTCAAAATGTGTCTCAAAGAAAAATCCATCAACTCCAGTTGCAGCAGCTGCGCGACCAAGATAGGGGACAAAAGAGCTATCCCCACCGCTACTAGCACTCCCGCTTGCTGGCATTTGCACAGAGTGGGTTGCATCAAATATCACAGGGGCAAACTCACGCATGATAGGCAGTCCTCTCATGTCAACTATCAAATTCCCATATCCAAATGTACTTCCCCTTTCACATAGCCAAACACCATATTTTTTTGCATTTTCAAAATTAATCTCATCACAACCTCTCGTTTTGAGTACTTTGCCTACAGAGTATTGCATCGCTTGAGGGGCAAGAAATTGCCCTTTTTTGATATTGACTATAGCATCAGTTTTAGCAGCGGCTACAAGCAAATCGGTTTGACGACACAAAAAAGCAGGTATCTGAAGTACATCGGCAACTTCAGCAGCACTTTTTGGTTGACTTGCATCATGTACATCGGTGAGAATTTTGAATCCAAAATCTTTTTTGACCTCCTGAAGGAGCCTAAGCCCCTCATCAAGTCCTGGGCCCCTAAAACTATCTAGGCTCGTTCTGTTTGCTTTGTCAAAACTAGCTTTGAAGTAAAAATCTTTTGTGCAATCTTCATGATAACGGACTAAAAAGTCAGCAATCTTATATACAGTCTCTTTACTCTCTAATACACATGGACCAGCTATTAAAATCATCAGTTTCCTTTTTGTGGCTTCTCTTTTTTGCTTACTAAAAGTCCAGCAAGAATGACTAAGATTATACCCAAAAATGTCCAAATATCAGGTATAGGGTC
>DSAK01000154.1 GCA_011372825.1 Campylobacterota bacterium
ATGCTCCACCACTTGTGCGGGTCCCCGTCTATTCCTTTGAGTTTTAATCTTGCGACCGTACTCCCCAGGCGGAATGTTTAATGCGTTAGCTGCATCACCGAAGAGACTAGCTCCCCGACGACTGACATTCATCGTTTAGGGCGTGGACTACCAGGGTATCTAATCCTGTTTGCTCCCCACGCTTTCGCGCCTCAGCGTCAGTAACTTCCCAGAAGATTGCCTTCGCTTTTGGTATTCCTAGTGATCTCTACGGATTTTACCCCTACACCACTAATTCCATCTTCCCCTTCAGTACTCTAGCCTAGCAGTTTTGGATGCAGTTCTATGGTTGAGCCATAGGATTTCACATCCAACTTGCTAGGCCGCCTGCGCGCGCTTTACGCCCAGTGATTCCGAGTAACGCTTGCACCCTCCGTATTACCGCGGCTGCTGGCACGGAGTTAGCCGGTGCTTATTCATGTGATACCGTCATTATCTTCTCACATAAAAGGAGTTTACGCACCGAAATGTGTCATCCTCCACGCGGCGTTGCTACATCAGAGTTTCCTCCATTGTGTAATATTCCTCACTGCTGCCTCCCGTAGGAGTCTGGACCGTGTCTCAGTTCCAGTGTGTCTGATCATCCTCTCAGACCAGATAGGCGTCATAGCCTTGGTGAGCCATTACCTCACCAACAAGCTGATACCATATAGCCCGATCCCTTAGCGAAAGAACTTTCCCAACTATACTTGTGCATAGAAGGAGTATGGGGTATTAGCAGTCGTTTCCAACTGTTATCCCCCTCTAAGGGGCACATTAGCTATACATTACTCACCCGTTCGCCACTTAGCTGACAAACATAGCAAGCTATGTTCCGTTCTCGTTCGACTTGCATGTGTTAAGCACGCCGCCAGCGTTCACTCTGAGCCAGGATCAAACTCTCCATAAAAAATGAATGGTTTGAACCATATGTCAAAGAATCACTTAATTTATTTCTAAATTTAAGTTTAACTCTTTTTTGCTTTTTAATAAAAGCTAAATTTTAAACTCAAATAGACGTTGATTGATACTTATATTTGGTTGTCAAAGATCATGCACATTCACTATCCTCATCAACTCGATGAAGGTCTCTGTGTTTGTGGATGCGTATTATAGCAGTAAAGTTTTATAATGTCAAGGGTTTTTTGAAAAAAAATGGTGGGAATTAGAAAAAATATAATTTGTTGCATAAAATTGAGCAAAAAATAACAAAAATATAATCTAAAGAGAAACAAATGGTATTTAGTGTCAATATATTCCAATTTTACAAATTTTCTCTTCCAACTCTAAATGCATATCCTGTTTCTGGGTTGATTCTTATGGTAAAATCTCCATTGGGATGGAAAAAATTTATATTGCAAGGAGTTGCTTGCGTGGTTGCAAAATTTGGTGTTGCTGATTGTGTAAAACTTCGATGCAATCTACCCATTGAATCAAAACCTATATGCTGAACCCCTGCACAACTTCCTGTAAAAGTAACACGATTTATGCCAAATTTTCTAGTAATGAAAATATTTTCGCTTACTGTACCATCACCACCTGTTGAACAATCTGTATTATTCCAAAACATAGGTCTACCACTTAGTGGTTCTATAGCTGCTTCCCCTTGTATATCAATGTTGCCACCATAATTGTTTTTATCCGCTCCAATTACATAAAACCAACCACTATTATTCGCACATCTTCTAAATCTTATGCTCCAAAATGCTCTTTGCCAATCTTGTCGTTGTGGATTTATAGTATTATCAGTCAAAGCAAGGTGTTGTGTATAACGGATATCAGATAGTATTTGAGCTGCCGCTTGTTCTAGTGAGTCAGATTGTAAGCGTGGTATTGAAATAGCAGCTAAGATACCTAAAACAACGATGACAAACACAAGCTCAATCATAGTAAAAGCAGAAGAATTTTTCAAAAGTAGCTCCTTGTGGTGTCTCTCATCGAGAGAATAATACCACAAGTGTAGTTTTTTATCAAGTTTTTAGATTATATCTCTGGTGCTGTTTGGATATCATATAAGATATCGTCCCATGGATGGCGATACATAGGCATAGCAAGACGTTTTTCATCTAAGATATGTCCGATAAATCCTATACTTCTTCCTAAGATAAAAAATGCATTAAGGGCTCCTGCGTCTATAAACACATCAATCTCTTCGTCACTATAGCCCAATGCTCTCCACATATCTACCATTAATATACCTATGGTTCCATCGACATTGAGGATAAGGTTGTCTTTTTTAGAAGTTGTGAGCTCCTCAACAGTAAGCGCATAATCTAAGAGTGGTGTTGAAGGAAAATTCTCGGCAGCAAATTTCTTGAGACCACTTACACGTAAATCAGGGTTGCGGACCGATTTAATACGATGACCAATCCCTGGAATTGCAATGCCTTGTTTTTTCATATAGCTTAAAAACTCTGCAGGTGTCATGTTGCAATCATTAGCATATTTGAAGTACTTCGCAGCACCATCAATTGCACCGCCAAATCTAGGCCCAATAGTTAAAAGTCCTGAGATAAGCGAGGAGATAACATCCTTGCCTGCTCTTGCAGTTACTTTAGCATTATGAGCTCCACTTACAGCTGGTCCATGGTCTGCTACAGTTTTAAGCACTGTTTCTAGGAAATCGACTGCCCATCTAGGGTAACGTTTCTTAAACCACAAGATACTCATAACATCACCGATTGTAAAGCCAGTATCAGGGGTAGCTACAGAACTAATAGGATATCCACAATAAGTAGCCTCTTCGCCTCTATCATCAGAGATAGTACAAACGAAGTTTTTACTTTTTCTAACTTTTGGAATCTCTCTTACTTGTGGCTCTACTATCTCGGTTATCACACCATCGGCTTTGAGTTTACCATAAACTTCTGCTATCAATTTTGGTAAGTCATTGAATGATTTTGGCACATAGATGCCAGCTTGAGCCATAGCTTCATTTTTAGCAGCAGCTGTTTCTCTCTCGGCATTTGCACTTGCTCCTGCATGACCAAACTGCACACCACTGTCATAATATTTAGCAATTGTTCCTATGCACCATGCGATGATTGGTTTTGTAATCTTGCCGGTTTTAACAGCATCTATAACTTTATACTCTTCTACACCACCAACTTCACCAAGTAGAAGCATATATTTTACTTCAGGGTTGTCTTGCATTCTTAAAAGATTGTCGATAAATACCGAGCCAACAAATCTATCTCCACCAATCGCAACCCCCTCTGCTATACCATCAGCATTGATAGATATGATATTGCAAAGCTCATTAAAGAGTCCACCACTTCTAGTAACAAGCCCACAACTTCCTGCACGGTGTAATTTGGAGTTGATGATATTTTCTATAGTTCCACCAACATTGGCTATCTTAAACGCTCCTGGTACAATCCCACCAACTGTCGCTGGACCAATGACAGTCACACCAAGCTCTCTGGCTTTTGCATTCATCCCACGAGCTAATCTCTCAGGGATACCTTCGGCTGTAATCATGATAGTTTTAAAGCCACCCAAATTCAAAGCTTCCATAGTAACATCATATGCTGTTCTAAATGAAGCAAAATTTAAAAGTACATCTGCATTTGGAAAATCACTTTTTGCCTCTGTTGTGTTTTTATATAGAGGTATCATAATCTCATCAGCACCCCAAAAAAACTTCTCAAATTTTGAAGAACTAGTAGGAGCAACTATTGCCGCTACCGATGGAGTTTCTCGTCCTATTGTGTAGTCATAATCCAACATTCTTTGAATCGCACTTGCGTTGTTATTCCAAAAAATTGCTTGTGTATCTTTAGTAAATAATTGTGCCATATCTTCTCCTTATCCCTCTACTGCCATTCTCACGATATCAGTCACATGAGTTTCTGGTCCATACACATCTATCCAAAGTCCCAATCTATCGGCTGCCTCTTTGATATCTTTTAGCCCTTTTTCATAGTTTGGTCCACCACGTCTGACATAAATCTTGACCCCTACATCTTTCAACTTCTGTGCATATTTTTCAAAAGCAAGGATAATCCCTGTGAAAGTCTTTGCAACATCTGTAAAGTTTGCGATAGCTCCACCGATGATAAGTACTTTGTCTCGACCTTTTGGATCTTTTTCCCGAGTCATCAAATCAAGCAATGTTTCTGCGTAAAATTGTGTCTCACCAGTAGTAGGTCCCCCACTATACTCGCCATAATTTGCCAAATCTTCAATCCCTGCAAGATCAGCGATAGTGTCGGCATACACTACAGATGCACCACCACCTGCGACCATGGTCCATATACGAGCCTCTGGTTTTAGTACTGTTAATTTCAAAGATGCACCACTCTTGGCGTCCGCTTCTTCTATCGCAAGAACTTCTGGTGATTTCTCTTCCATCCCAAATGATGTTGGGTACTCAACATCGCCCCATGCCTCAGCCATCATAAATCCGGCTGTATCATCAAGCTTGGCAACCATATCAAGAAGCTCTATCCTGTTTCCTTGCATTACAAAAGGGTTGATCTCAAGGTAAGCAAAGTTAAGCTCTCTGTATGCTCTGAAGAAACCGATAGCAAATTTTGCAAATCCCTCTTTGTCCTTATCTGCAACATCGTTTGGGATATTTGCTCTGATTTTAGCCTCTATCTCTTCTTCTGTCTCGGTAATTGAAAAAACTACTTCAGTCACTTTGTCCCAATTCTCTTCTACCTCCATACCGCCTTCTGCTGACATATAAAGCACATCATCATCGCCCACACAAGTGACGCTTATGTAGTATTCTTCTTCTTGAGAGTGCGGCGTAAATGGCTCAACTATAAAATGTGTCAAATAGTCTGTTTTTGCTTCTCCATCAGGAGTATCGCCATTAAATGAGAAATATACTGATTGCTTCGTAGCACTCTTCTCATCTATCCATGATGCAGCCTTTTCTAGACTAACATCACCAGGTTTTGCGTCTTTGAATAAAACAAGACCATTTTTGCCCCTTTTTCCAAAAAGCATATCTGGTTTTGCCACCAAAGGCTTAGATGCAAGCCATTCTTTCTCTTTTGCTGCCTCTTTGAGTTCTGTTCCATTTTGTACCATTACGGTCTCGTAAGCATAAGTAAAATCACTAAAATACTTATCCCAATGGTTTGCTAAAATTGTTTTAGCGTCATACTCTCTAATCGCTTTTTGAGCCATCAGATTCTCCTTTTATTACTAAGTTGAAAAATAGTAACATCAAGAAAGTCTTTGCAACCTTGAAATAACACAAAACAGATATTATTTCTATTTAATTGTGTATTTTAGAAACAAATTATCGCTCCTTGTTGCACGGTACTATTCCATAGTATCGCATTTGGCAACTCTCCTTGAGACTATTTGAGTCAAAACACGATTTGTTATCTGCTTTTAGCTCTTGGGCTTTCCAATAAGGTCCATAGATACGATATGCAAAATGTTTGTTAGGATCACTAAGCACTTCAAATAGAGGTCTAGAGAGAACTATCGATGCGCTAGCTATAAACAACATGGACAAAACAACTACAAAACCTTTTTTGTGAAATCCTTGATGCTCAGGAAGCCTTACTCTTAAAGAGCGATAATATATCTCAAGTGCTGGGATAATAGCCATCATTACATAAGGTGCAAAATCCATCAAAGATATCCGTTGGCGAATCGACAAGAGCAAAGAGGCAACAAACGGGATAAAAGAGATATACCAAATCAGCTTTTTATCTTGCCGGATCAATATCCGATAGAATGCAAAAACCACATACAAAAAAACAAATGGAGAAAAAAGAGCAGCATATACTCCAAAAAGCTCAACGAGATAACCCGATGGTCGCCCCCCAATGACTATGAATTTCTCAAAAACCAAAGAGAATGCTAAAAAAATAGTTGATATCAATATCGTCTGTTTTTGTTTATTGACCAAGGCATATATCAACAGTGCAGTAAAAAATATAGCTGATGCAAGGTGTATAAACAAAAATCCAACCATTACGACAATCTCAAGCCATAATTTACCACGGATATGTGCATAAAGATACAATGACACCAACATTATAACAGCCATCGCTTCACTTGCAAGTGTACTAGCTACTAAAATCCCTGGCAAAAAGAGAAATATCGCTGTAGCCATATATGCATCTTCGACTCTAGGGCGGAAATATTCGAGGGTAAAAAGCAAAAATGCTATAGTTGCTAAAATCGCCAAAATGACAAATACAATCCTCAATCCAAAAAAACCCTCTACATA
>DSAK01000043.1 GCA_011372825.1 Campylobacterota bacterium
AAAAAGTGTCAAGTTTTTCTCAATGATACCAAAGTAATAAAAGCCCGTATATTTGGAGAAAAAACTACTGGAGGCAAGGTGGAAGTCTTCCTCAATAAACCACTACCTAATTCACTTTTTTTAGTACTTATTCGTGGAAAAGTTGCAGTTGGGACAAAAATCACTTTTGGTGCCAACACCTATGCGATAGTCCAAGCACTTCACGATGATGGAACGCGAACTGTCTCATTTTGGCAAGGAGAGAAACTCCTTGATTTCCAAAATCTCATAGATATACTTGAGCAAATAGGACATGTCCCTCTTCCACCCTATATCCAGCGACAAGACACAATCCAAGACGAGACTAACTATCAAACCCTATTTGCCAAAGAGACAGGAGCAGTTGCAGCTCCAACGGCATCTTTGCATTTTACCCCCCAACTACTCCAAAAACTAAAAGAGAGGCACTCTACCTTTACACTAACGCTCCATGTTGGAGCAGGAACATTTAAACCAGTAGATACCGATATCATCACAAATCACCCTATGCATACTGAGAGATTTTATATCCCTCATGAGGCAATTGAAGCAATTGAAACAAAAGCTCCCATACTAGCTATAGGAACAACAGTTACTCGAACTATAGAATACTATGCTCGCACTAAAATAAGCTCAGGTGAATGTAATCTCTTTTTACATCCACACAACAAACCCCTAAGGGTAAATCATCTCTTGACCAATTTTCATCTACCAAAAAGTACACTTATAATGCTTGTAAGCTCTTTTATAGGCAGAGAAGAGACCCTTAGGCTCTATGATATTGCTATCAAGAAAAATTATAGATTTTTTTCCTATGGAGATGGGATGTTAATCTTGTAATTAAAATAATTATATGTTATAATATCAAAAAAGGTGTTATAGAAATGTCTAAAATCTATATAGCAATTACCATTATTTTTACTAGCTTTTTACTCACTGGCTGTTCAAGCAAAAAACCTATTGCCACAAAACCAAACCCCTATCCAAAGAATCCAAACTATGCCATCATAAAACCTAAGCCCGAATTTAAACCTAGCAAAAAAAATCTTGCTAAAATGGTCAAAAAACTTGAAGGCAAACCATATGTTTGGGCAGAAGAGGGGCCTGAATGTTTTGACTGCTCTGGATACACCTATTATATGTTTGGCAAAATGGGGATAGAAATTCCACGTGTTGCAAGAGCTCAGATAAAATCTGGACTTCCGGTTAATGTAAATGAACTAAAATATGGTGATTTAATCTTTTTTGATACAACAAAAAACAAATCAGGCAAAATTACACATGTAGGTATGTATCTTAAAGATGGCTGGTTTACTCATGCAAGCACCACAAAACATGAAGTAAGAAAAGACAATCTATATACCAATGCATATTACAAAGATAGATACAGAGGTGCTAGACGCTACCTTGGTGTCACCCAAGAGCAAATATATCTCGCACAAAGACAAAAGCCTATTGCTAAGCAGCCAACAACTCGTATAGCAAAAGCAAGGCCAACTACCACTCCAAAAGTAGCCAAAGCTCCGGTATCACAAACAAGCAAAGTAGCCAAAGCTCCGGTATCACAAACAAACAAACAAGGTTATTATGTCCAATTAGGATCTTTTTCGAAACAGCCCCACTCTACACTACTTAACAAGATAAAGCAACAAGGGTATGGCTACACACTTATGCCGACACCAAATACTCAAGCTTCTAAGCTTCTCATTGGTCCATTCGCCAATAGAAATGACGCCAACAACACCCTTGCGTCTGTCAAAAAAAATATCATAAAAGATGCTTTTGTCACCAAAATATCTTCATAACTCTTCAAAACTATTAGAAGAGTTATGGCATCTTGAAAGATTCGGCAATCTCCAAAATATCATTTTTTCTCCATAGACATATATAGCTACATCAAGCAATCCTTTCATTGCCTCTAGTGTAAGACCTATGTCATTTTATCGCAAATAACAAATGACAAATACACTTACGCATAGTAACAAAATGGTGTTATAATACAACAATGAAATTAGCAAGCATAGATATAGGACTCAAGCGGATAGGAATCGCTATTTGCCTAGATGGAAAAATCGTCTTACCACAAAATGCCATATTGAGACAAAACAGAAATCAAGCAGCAAATGATGTCAAAAAATTTCTCCTTGATTGGGAGATAGAAAAACTCATTGTTGGACTACCAAAAGATGGCACTAGTAGTGAAGAAATGCAAAGGAGAATCAAACACTTTGTCTCCTTGCTTAAACTTGATAACACTATAGAGATAGCCTATCAAGATGAACAAAACACTTCATTTGAAGCCAAAGAGAAAAGTAGCGGTGTTTTCCGCCACAAAAAAGATGGCAGACTCGACTCCATAGCTGCAAGTATCATCTTAGAGAGATACTTAGGGCTTTTATGAGACCTTTGGTCTTTCATACCATTTCCTGAGCCAACTATCAAATGGATACATAATCTTGTAGATAGCAGGCACAACCAACAATGTAAGCACCATAGAGCTTATAAGCCCTCCTATGATAGCAAGTGCCATAGGGGAGTTGGCCTCGTGTCCTGCACCTTGAGAAAATGCCAATGGTATCATAGCGCCAATTAGTGCAAAGGTAGTCATCAAGATAGGTCTAAGCCTCTTCTCTCCTGCTTCAATGAGCGCCTCATTGATATCTTTTCCATCGGCAATCGCTCTATTTGCAAAATCGACAACCAAGATAGCATTTTTTCCCACCATACCTAAAAGCAAGATAATCCCAATCATAACAAAAATGCTAAAATTGCTTCCTCCTAGATAGAGTGCTACAACAACTCCTGCAAAAGATAGTGGCATTGCAACCATGATAATAAATGGCTGAATAAACGACTCATAAAGTGCTGCTAATATAAGATAGATAAGCAATAATGCCAATATCACAGCTGCTCCAAATGCTGCTCCAGCATCTTCCATGTTTTCGACATCACCTGCAAAAGTGTAGCTATAGCCTTGCGGAACTATCTCTTGAAGTTTTGGCTCAAGCTCTTCTAAAAGACTTTGCAAATCAATCCCAAAGACTCCTGATACAACGGTGATTTGCCTACTTCTATCATACCTATTGATAGATTTCATAGAGTAGGTTTTACGAATATCTACAACACTATCTATCGTAACTAACTCGCCGTTACTTTTTCGAACTTCCAATTTTTTGAGATCATCGATACTCTCTCTGTATCTATCTTCTAAACGAAGTGTGATATCAAACTCTTTGCCATTGTCTTCAAAAAACGATATAGGGTTATCGCTTGAGTATGCACTCTTGAGAACTGAAGCAATTTGAGCAACATCAATGCCGAGTCTTTGTGCTTTGTCTCGTTGGATTGTCACTTCAATCTCAGGATTTGCATCATCAAACTCCCTTGATATTCCAACTAAGCCTTCGATTTCCCCCATTATAGCCATCGCTTTTTGGGTCACCTCATTAAGTGTTTCTAAACTACTTCCTGTAAAAATTATCTGCAATGGTGCCTGACTTCCGTCCATGTCAAAAGGTGAAATCTCTTCAACTGTTACACTCATGTTAGGCATTTCACCAAAAAGTTTAGAATATTCAAAAACTAAATCCTCTTGTGTTTTTTGTCGTTCTTTGACGGGTTTAAGCTTGACATATATCCTAGCTTTATGAGACTCTTTTGCACTGTTGTACCCAACACTCAAAATGGTGTATTCTACATTCTGATCCTCTTCAAGTCTCTTGACAAGTGGCAAGGCCATCTCTTTTGTGGTTTGAACGTTTGTTTCAGGAGGCGTTTGAATAAACACTTGAAATTCTCTATTGTCTTCCATCGGGAGAAACACCATCCCGACATTTAGACGCGTTGAGAGGATCAATAGCAAAACCACCCCCACTATCACAAGGTACTTGTATCTCAAAACATACCCTAGAAGTTTTGAGTAACTTTTCTCAAGCTTTTGAAATAGTGGCTCTGTTTTGTGGTAAAATTTGCTCTCACTTGCATTTAAAAATCTAGCAGAAAGTGTCGGGATAAGCATCACTGCAACAAGAAATGATATAACAACTCCAGAAGCAACTGTCATAGCAAAAGAGTTAAAAAACATACCAACTATACCGTCCATAAAAGCAACAGGGATAAATACAGAAAGTAGAACAGCTGAAATTGCCATTACCGAAAATGCTATTTCGGCTATTCCATCGAGTGATGCTTTGAATGGTTCTGCCCCCTCTTCAATTTTTTTTGTGATATTTTCTATGACAATGATAGCATCATCGATAAATATCCCGATTGCTAAAGTGAGTCCAATGAGGGTAAGTTTATTGAAGTCATAACCTAGCCAATTTATTACTGCAAATGTCCCAATGATCGATGTTGGTAAAGATAGAGCTGATATTATAGTAGTGCGAACGTTTCTTAAAAAAAGAAAAACGATAATAACAGCTAGTATCGCACCATAAAGTAGATCAAACTTGACATTGTCTATATTGACCAATATTTTCTCTGATTGATCACCTATGAGCTGAAGCTCAAGTTTGTCTCCTGCTAGCTCTAAAAAAGTTGGCATCTGCTCATAAACACTCTTGATGATATCTAGTGTGTTTTCGCCTGACATCTTCTTGACTTCCAATGCAACTCCAACTTTTCCATCATACTCAGAGTAGCTCTCTATATCGCTTAGTCCATCTTCTACTCTAGCAATATCGCCCAAACGCACCCCTGGCAAAACTAAAAGCTCTTTTAGTTGCTCTATAGTTGATGCATCTCCTTTGGTTTTGAGAGTTATCTCCTCTTTTTGGTTTACAATCTTCCCTGCCCCCATGGCTAAGTTGAGGTTTTGTATCTTTCTTTCTAAATCAAGTGTTGTTAGGTTGTACTTTTTAAGCAAAAAAGGATTTACAAATACCCTTATTTCTCTCTCTTGAAACCCAACTATATTGACTGCACCAACTCCTTTTAGTCGTTGAAGTCGTGGCTTTAGCTGCTCATCTGCAAACCTCATCATTGCTGGTATATCACCATCTTTACTAGCAACAAACAAAGTGATAACAGTACCTGATTCGCCCAATTTTTGCACTATTGGCTTCTCAACCTCTTGAGGCAACATCAATGAGCCTATTTTATCCCTTACATCATTAGTGGCTTCGTTTAAATCTTTTTCCAAATCAAACTGTATAGTAACTACACTAAATCCACTATAGCTTGTTGAAAATAGCTTATCTATGCCATCAATTCCACTAACTGCCTCTTCTATAACATCAGTTACTTTACTCTCTACAGTTGATACATCAGCCCCACTATAAACTGTCTGGATTGTGACCAAAGGAAAATCAACTTGTGGAAAAAGATTGACAGGCATAGTCCTAAAGGAGATGATACCAAAAACTATAAATGTCATAACCCCCATTATTATCGTAATGGGTCGATTAATGGCAAACTTATACATCTATTGTCCTGCCTTGATAGTACCCGTTCCAAAGAGTCCTGAGGCAAGACCCTCCACTTCAACTTCAGCCCCTATGGTTCTAGAGGTTATATCAATTGCAGGATAGATTTTAGATATCGTTCCATTGTACTCTTGATTGCTTCCATCTAACCTATAGACAAATCTATCTCCGACTTTGACACTATTGTAGTATTTTGAATCAAATTTTAAAACCAATTTCATATTATCCAAAGAGTGTATACCAAAAGCATGAGAGCCTAATTGTCCAGTGACAACATCACCAACCTCAATCCCCTTTGAAACTATAGTTCCATCAAATGGGGCTTTTAGAATCGTCTTGTCTAATAGTGCTTCCTGGTAGCTAAGTTGTGCTTTTGCTGTCTCATAAGCACGAGCAAATTGATCAAGCTGTGCGGGGTTTATATACTTTTTTACTTGCTTTTGTCTGTCGTAATCTTTTTTTGCATATCTAAGGGCCACTCTTGCATTTTCCCTCAATGCTTCTAAGTCCTTATTGTCAAGAACCGCTAAAATATCCCCTTTTTTGACTTTGTCTCCGATATCAAAAAAGATCTCTTTTACAATACCACTAGTACTAAATCCTAGCTGCGCCTCTTGGTCTGCCTTGACATCAAAAGTGGCATAAATATCTTGTGCGTTTAG
>DSAK01000113.1 GCA_011372825.1 Campylobacterota bacterium
CAGAAAAGACTACTGTTATATTCAGGTCGCTCTCTTCTATTGGTATGGCGTTGTATTTTATAAGTTGCTTGTATGGTACTTTTGAGAAAAGGAGCATATCTATCTCAGTCTCATCAAGATCAAAAAACTTAGCGTCAAGCTGTTTTGCAACCTCTTGAATCACAGGAACTATATCCATCCCCTCTATCTTTTCAAGATGCTCTATAGCTATATCGCCTTGTCTGATTTTTTTGACCAAAAAATCGCGAACTACTTCTTCTTTTATGATATTTTCAGCTATCAGATTACTTAGAGATACTTTCTTAGGTGGTCTGCTACGAATCAAAGATGCAATAGCATCTTTGCTAACTAAATTTTCTTGCAACATCATCTCAATGACTCTTACCATATCAATTCTCCTTTGTTAGATATAAAAATCTTTGAGCCAATAAAATAAGGCACTAGTATGCCCCTTGCTTAATTTTATCTGCCAATTCAAGTGCATTTTTTGAATCACTATTTTCAGCATAAGCTCTTAGTAAATCAATTGCCTCTTTTTTGCGTCCCAATTTTGCTTTTGATTTTGCTAACACTAGCCAACTATCTTCTATATTTTGAGTGATCTTATTAACTTCTACTGCCCAATCATGAGCAGAAGCGTAATCACCTTGTTCATAGAGTGTCATCGCAACAAAGAGTGCATCATTGGGATCTTTTTGTTCTAAAAATCTAGCTTTAACATCATCAATTGCATCTTTTGCAGATGTCTTGTGTATGTCAAGGGTGATTTTTTCTTTTGGTTTTGAATCCTCATTTGCTTCAGCAAGTGGCTCAACTGGAAAAGGTACTGGAGTGTCTGGAGCATACAAACTCTCTTTTATTTCAATCTCACCCTCAGCTTTTGATAGTACTTCTGTCGGTAATATCTCTTGAGTTTGCTTTTCCTCTAAAGTTGCTATTTCAAGAATATCATGTGACACCAAAACAAGATGAGAATTTGGACTTTTTTTTTCGTTGCTTAAGCCATTATACGAAGCCCATATGCCAACTAGCAACAGAAACAAAATCAACACGCTCAAAGCGATCCAAGGCATAAATTGATACATCTTGTACCGTCGCCACTCTTTTTCTAAAACTTTTACATCATGCATGCAAATGTCCTAATTTTAATCCTGCCATCTCAATCACTTTTCTAGGAACACGGTGATAGTTTATCTTCAATGGCTCGTTTTTATCATAATATTCACAAATTTCAAAAATGGCAAAAAGCAATTTATTGCACTCACGATAATTGCCTTGTGACATTTTATGAATCAATCTAATATCTTGCGCTTTTATGCTACTAGCGATATCAAAAAGATTTTTATTTAAAAGCTTTTTGTGTATATAAGTTGCCAACTCCTCTCTTGTGGCATTTTTAAGCTCAATTATCTCCCAAATACGAGATTGAAAATGGGCTTTTGCTATGAGATCTTCATCTTCTGTTTTATGTAAAGCGATGATAAATTTAACTGCTCTTGTATCTGAGAGGAGTCGAATTTTCTCTAAAATCTCTGGTCCATACATCTGTGCCTCATCAAGGAGAAAGATAACTTCCCTTTTGCCTCGAATACTTTTACAATAATTTATCAAACCACCAAAGTTGACTTTTGCATCTAGCGCAATTGATTCTTTGGTAAGTGGCACAAAAAGTTGTCGTAAAAAATTGTCTTCATTTGTAGCTGGTGTCTCTAGATAGTGGATCTCTTTTTGGTGTTTAAAGTTATTAAACAAACGATGGAGTAATATACTCTTGCCTGTGCCTGGTTTACCAAAAAGGAGAACCATCTTGAGTGGTTTCTCAAGGGCATGACTTAATTGCTTGTATGCAACAGATGATGGTTCAAGCTCGATGTAGTCATTGATATCAATACTATCAATGAATACATTTTTGGCATCTTCATACCTACTTTTCATTCAATCTTGTGTATCCCAAATCTTTTAAAATTGCATCTTTTGAGTTTTCTATGATATGTGGAGTGATGATAAGAACAAGCTCCTCAACAGTATCAATCTTCTCTTCTCTTTTAAACGCATGACCCAATACAGGTATATCTCCTAAAAGTGGTAATTTTTTTGCTTGGAGACCTGACTTGCTTGAAATGAGTCCACCTAAGATTGCATGTTCACCATCTTTGACTTTGATAACAGAAGCAATTTGACGACGAACCAAATCAGGTGGGACTGTCCTAGTTCCACTTGTACCAACAACACTTTCTACTGTATCTGAGATAGAAGGATTGATTTTGAGTGTTACAACACCATTGTCGTCTATCTCTGGAGTAATATCTAGCAAAATACCTGCAAAAACAGAATCAATAAGCTCCCCTTCTGAAGATGTAGAGCCGCCTCCACTACTTGAAGTTGTGCTTGATTTAATCTTATAAAAAAGTTCTTTACCAACACTTATAAGGGCTGGTTGATTATTGAGTGTCATTACTCGTGGACTTGAGATAGATTTTACATCACCTTGTGTACTTAAAAATTTAACTATATCAGATACTTGAGTGTTTCCAGTTGCAATGAGTGCTTGACCATTAGATGGTTTTGCGCCTGAGACAGGAGTAAACTCTGTGATACCTTCAGCTAAATCATATGTTGCTCCGCCAATATTTTTTTGTGCATGCAACAAAGTGTTGACAGTCAAATTCTGGAGATTAAAAATCTGCGACCAGTCAACACCAGTGGTTCTACTATTATCAAAGTTAACAGTCAAGATTCTCACATCTATGAGAACTTGTTTTTTGATTTGGTGGGCAAGTGTGTCTATATACTCACTAACTCTTGCGATTTGCTTTGCAGTTCCAGTGACTGTCACCATACCAGCTTCTGGATTGACAATAGGTGCTATAGGGTTATACTCCCACACTTGACCACCTGGTCCTACCCATGCGTCTCCAGTTTTAGTATAGTGAGTACTACCATCAGAAGCACCCACTAAGATGCGATGTATCTCTTTTTCTACGGTTTTCCAAAATGTAAACTCATCATTGCTCTCTATTGAGATGCCTGTTCTTGAGGCACTGCTAGAATTACTTGAGTCATCTTGACCACCGATAGATGTTGCTGAATTGTTTGAATTTGCGATTGTAACATGGGCGTTACTTTTGCCCGTTCTTTGTCCAGCTATATAGTGGATACGAAATGTTTTGGTAATGAGATAAGATATTGTAAGCTTATTGCCCTCAAGAGTATAGTGCAAATCATTATCCTTAAGAACCGTGTTTAAAAATCCATTGAGTGTCGTATTTTGCAAATTGACATAATAGAGTTTTTTATTCATCCTCATTCTAGCTGGTTCATCTTTAACAATAACGCTAAGACCACAAGTCTCTGCTAAATTTTCAACCACATCGCCTATAGATAATTGGCTATCAACCGTAACACTAAAAAGCTTACTATTGCAATTACTTGCTGCTATTGCCGATGTAGTAGCCAGCAACATAGCAAATACAAAACCTTTGAGAATTTGTCTCATCTTCCACCCTCCTTGAATTGAATCAGACTCTTTTTCTTCTCTTTTAGAAAAAGTTTTTTTACTTTACTACCTTTGTTTAAAATCACACCATTTTTACCGATATACCCTACTTTGTAACCCATCACATCATCTCCCACTTTTACCCAATTATCATTGATATAGGCTCGATTATTCATAAGTCCAGAAAGAACAATTCGTTTTGTGCTTGTGGAATTTTCGTCATTTTGGCTTACTACCACAGGATAGACAAATGGATCGCTCACATTATCAAGAGTTGCAAGATTGATCCCACTTCTTGGTCCATCTATCTTGACAATTTTATTTTCTATCTCTTCAACCGATAGACTATTTGCACCAATAAGCCCAACAAATCCAATTAAAAAAATCAAATATTTCATTAGTGATTTACCCCCCATACTGAGACATTTATATCTGCTGAAACTATAGACTCATCACGCGTCGGAGAGATAACACTTCGATAGACATCAGTTACGAGTCTATTTTGTTCCAATTCATTGATAAACTTTAGCATCTGTTTGTATTCCCCTTGGGAAGCAATATGTATCTCTAGCACATGTCCAAAGCTATTGTTTGAATCGACATAATTGTTGGCAATACTTATGATATCAATGCCATTTGATTCAGCTCTATCGGTGATAGAATTAAGAAAAGTTGACCAACTTTTTTTGTTAAATATCATATCAGATAGCTTCAATATACTCTCGTCGATAAATGCTATCTTAAATGTATAATCTTTGATCTCTTTCTCTTTTGTGGCTATTTCTTGGTCGTACTGTTTTACATAGTAGTCTTTGTCGCCATCGACTGTAATCGATGAGAGATACGATCTGTGTTCATTGATATTTTTTTCAACACTAGCTTTCTTTTTGACACTTTGAGTATGCATCGCCTTAGCTGTTGGAAGAAGTGTATAATAGCCTAAAAAAGCTACAAATGCAGCAACTCCTACAATCATAACATTTTTTTCTCTCTCTTGCTTATTTGAAAAATATCCATCAAGAGATTCGAGTGTATTTTCTAAGATTTTCATTTTAACTCCACCTTCAAAATACCTTTATAACTTGTGCTATTTAAATCTTTTTCTATAAGTTCAATATCGATTGCACCAATTTCATCAAAATGGTTATCAGAAACATACTTTATAAGCTCTGTAAGCCTTCTATCATCACTTCCAACCAAAGAGAATTGATATTTATCACCTTGATTTTCCAATTGTTCAATGCCAACCCCAAACCGCTTTAACTCTTTTGCAAAATTATAAAATATCTCTGATTTCATTTTGTAGTTAACTTTTTTATCATAAATTGCATTCAAAGTCCCCTCTTTTGCTTTATATTTAGCAGAGAGTCTACTAACTTCAGTATCAAGAAGTTCTATCTTTTTTTGTTTTTCGCTTAAAATTTCTCTGTATTTTGCAACCTCAGCTTCTAACTTTGCTTCCTCTTTTGTAAGAACCGCAGTAGCTAAATCCAAAAACTTAGAACTTCCAAAATGGTATAAAGGAGCAACTAGACCCAATAGTATAGCAGCACCCATTGCAATCAAAAACTGTCCACTTGCCCGCTTGGTAAAAGCTGGTGGTCGTGGGAAAACAGTAAGATTTACAACATTTGAAGTATTCCCTTTGTTAAACTCCAATGCTCTAAGCATCAAAAGATAATCGATACTATCTATATGCCATTCGTCACTACTCAAGCCATGCTCAAAATGTAATGGTGATGATCTTAGTCCCAAATAAGTGGCACTATAGTCATCAACACCTACGATATCGCCGCCAGAGGTAGAAAGATAAGCCTGATCAAGCCCTTCAATTTTAAAAGTTCTTTTAACATATATAATGATATCGTTAAGTGCGATAAACAACTCTCCAAAAACTTTCATAAGAGCTTTTTGTAAATCTGCTCTTTGAGTTACGAGACCCTCTTTTGTTAATACATCAAAAAACTCTTTGGCATCTATATGCTCGCCTAAAACTTCACAAGTTCTCTCATGAATTCTATTTAGTGAATAATCAAACGATTTGGTATAAAGAAAATGACCGTCTTTATATATGCTCACAAAAGCATCATTTTGCAATATCGAGATAAAACAATGAACACCAGAGGGTACAAGCATCTCTTTTTCATATAAGATTTGGTACAACAAAGGTGCTGGTGTAATCAAATCGATATATTTTGTTTTGGCACTAATGTTACCATAAGAACTATAGAGGTTATCTGGCTTAGCTACAAATATATGAAAAAGCCTCTCTTCGCTTTGGCTTACTGCTTCAAAAGCGTCAATCACATAATCACTTGCCTGATCTAGCCCTAAATCTTCATACGCTTTTATTTCTATGACACTTTGTAAGTCTTCTTTTGGGATAGATCTGCTAATCCCAACAGTAGTAAAAATAGTATCTTTTGGACTAATATAAGATGTAATAAAATTGGACTTGTCAAACTGAACCTTCTTTAGTGCTCGAATCTTATCATTTTTGAGTAGATATGATTTTGAACTAAAAGGATTGACACTCAATATGTGAGAAGCAGATGAATTAATTAAATTTTTCTTGAGACCC
>DSAK01000111.1 GCA_011372825.1 Campylobacterota bacterium
ATATATGTCATATTATATCATATATGTATCTTGTTTTTATGCGTCATAATATACTTACAAAAAGTCATATTTAGAGCTAAAATCACTGACAAAAAGTCATATTAAGCTGACAAAAAGTCATATTTAGAGTTTTTCGAAACCTTGCAAACATCGAAAATATGGGGCTTTCAGAGGATTGCAAAAGTCCGTTACAGCTTTTACAACCTTTTTTTTATTACAGAAGTTTTTGGAAAATCACTTTATATCTTAATGTATATTTAGCTGACAAAAAGTCATATTTAGAGTGAGAGTAAAAATCACTGACAAAAAGTTGCATTTTACTGACAAAATGTTGTTTTTAGAGTTTTTGAAACATTGTAAATATGGGGAGTTTTGCCTCTTACAAATATACGCAAAGATCTAGGGAGAATTTTTTGACAAGCTAGATAGTCTTGATGCTATCCTATGTGGAAGTTTGTTAGTCAAAGATAGCGTTTTTGTTACAAAATAGCTTGGGGTTTGCGTGATACTGACTGTGAACTCGCCCTGCCATAAATGACAGAGCTTCCTAACTAGCAGAAACCAATGTTTCTGAGCGAAAGGCTTTGTGTTTTGAGTCCACAAGGCTAGTTCCTAGCCCAAACGACTGCAATCCCCTTTTTAAGATAGTATATAAACCACCCCGCCGTAAAAGGGGCAAGGGTTCACGGAACGGGTGCTACAAAATGACACAAGACACAAAACTAGCGAAAACTCTTTAGTTTTACTTTTGGGCTCTTTTGGGTAGTTTTTATGTCTTCAGATATTTTGAGCTTATCCCAAAAGTTATTAATAACTGCTTCACCTTTCCAAGTGAGTCTATACCCTGGCAATTTCCCAAGTGTTGTTGGGTTTACCACCTCAATATTCCCCTCTTGAATCCTATTGTTTCCATCAAGTTCTACCCTTAAAAAGGCACCCTTTTTTGCAATAACTAAAGTATCACTGTCATCGTGCGCTTGTAGCGGAATGCCCTCTTTGCTTAATTCATTCTCGTATATAGATGCAGGAAGCATCAATACTGTTTGTTCCTCCATAAATAAACCATCTTGTTTAGTGTGTGTAAATTCAATTAATCTGTGGCGATACTTTTGTGCAATTTTTGCCATCTCTTTTTGGCTCATGAAAGCTTTTCCTATTTCCTTTGACTGTTCCAGTCTGCCCGCTTTTCTATATTTAGATTCCCTGATAAGTAGGGAAATATGTTCATTATATAACTCCTCTTTACTTGGCATAATCTGTTTTTTAGATAAACTCGCCGATCTGGCGATCTCTCTTTCTACTTGCCAATCCCTAGAATAAAGCATCACTGTTTTAAGTCTTTTCTCTTTGTTTTTATAGCCTAGATTACAACCGACTAAAAACTGTTCCATTTTTTGTGCTTTCATCTTGGTGAGCGAACCGATTACCTCATCAATCGCATTTACCCTTGCACTGTAATTCAAGAGCGTATTTTCATCTAGTGTCTCTTCTTTTTCTTCGACGTTTTTGGCCAATTGATTTCTGATCCCTACGAGCTTTCGCTTAATGAACTCTGTTCTGCTAATCTTTTGTGTTTCAGGTTCTCCATTTTCATTGAGTGTTATGATTTCATCATATTTGTGCGTCATGTAGTTTGTGTATCCGCCCGTTATGCGCTTTACTCCTTTTGGCTTAATTATATCTTTAATGACGTTGTTCTTAATAAAATCAAATGCTTGAATGTACAACTCTTTTTGTTCTTCATTTTTAATTCTGCTGGAGTATTTTTTTAGAAAAGCATTAGGGTTGAAGTAGTCCTCTTCTAGTTTTTTATATATTATGGCATTCACCTTGTTCTCTGCATTTATATATGCTTCACTATAATAGTCGTCTCTTGCGCTAATACTCCAATCAGCAGAAAAATTATCTCCTCCTTTGCCATGCAAAAACTCTAGCACTTCTTCTTTTGAAAAATTAGAAGTGATGATGCGCTTAGCTATTGGATGAATCCTATTGATATTTTCTACTCCAAAAAGCTCTAAAAGTATATCATGGGATACACGATATGCTTTTCCGCTCTCTGTTTTGAAATCCATAAGCATTCTCATAGCTTTCATTTCTTGATCGTCAAAATACTCCATTCCATCGCCATCTTCCGTTGCTACAATATTGTCAATTGAAAGAATTACCGCTGCGGGATCTATACTATGTTCTAAGACACTTTGCATTTTTTGAAAGATCTCAACCTTTTCAGAGAGATCTACACTATCACTATAAGCAAATAATCTATCGTCATCAAAGACTTCGGATTTTATAACACCCATTACTTCTACTCCAGAAAAAAGCTTGTCACCAGAAAAATAGGCATCTCGTATGTTCTTTAGTGTATCTGCAACTTGCTTTACTAGGCCGTAGTTATAGTTATTTTGTGTGTAAAATTGCCTAGCTACAATATCTCTTATAGAATTTTTGCCTATATACTCTGTATAGAAATTAAGTGTATATCTATCCTGAAGTAAGCCATTATCTATCTTTTTTTGAATCTCCTCACCCTCGTGTGCATCAATATGGGTTAGTGCCTTATATATCGTATCCCAAGCAAGATACTTGTGCATTAACTTTGCAACCAAGCGCTGTTTCGTGCCGATCTGTTCCCAAGAATTGAATCCCAATAGTTTAGCTATATTGTCTTTTTTTTGTTTTTTTAACTTTTGAATTTCTTCCTTGGAGGGCTTTCCCGCTTTAGTCATAAAGTATTCCTTCTTTCTTTTTCAATATTTTCATTTTAGCGAGAAAAAAAATCAAAAAAAATATTTTTGTATTTTTCATAAATCCCAAAAAGCTTTCTAGTTTTTTGCTATAATCTCGAAAGTTAAGCATAAGGGCAGAGTTTTTTATTGCATCCCTTTCCATCCAACTTAACACTCCTTTTTCCTGCCTGCTTAACTTTAATGCCAAAACTTCTAGTTGCAAAATATAATTAGATTCATTAAAATAAAACAACGAAATCAAATGGAGTGAAGAAGATATGAAAAAAATTATTGTTGCAGTGGCACTATTTGTAATGGGAAGTATCGTCCATTCGGATAGCTTTAATATGGCTGAAGTCTTGACTTCAAAGTTAGCTAAAGAGATAAAAAATCAACTCTCCAGCAAAGCCAGAGAAGCCTATACAGACTACGTTGAAACCCCCCCTGTTCAAAATGCCATAAAGAGAAAAGAAGGAGTCAGAAGGCTTCAATTTCCCATCGATCATGAAATTTTATTTTCGGAACAAAATTGTAACAAAGTGATTCATGATCCAGTGTTTGATGCGTGTTATCTTTATGATGAGAAAATATCCCTTATGGTTGGGTATGAGTTAGAGAGTGAGCTACTTAAATCAGGTTATGTTGACAGAAATAAAAATAATTTAACTTTCTTTGAAGATCAAAGAATACCAAGACAATACAGAGCACATCCTTATGATTACTCACGTCAGAATTTAGATCGTGGACATAGTCGACCCCACGCATCAACCGCATGGGATGCAAAATTAGCACAAAACACTTATTCTATGGTAAACGTTTGGGGACAAACGCCTAAGCTAAATAGGCAAGCATGGTTAAAGGCAGAACGGTTTGAGAGGCAAATAGCCCATAGAATAGGCAAAGTAAAAGTTTTGAATATTGCTGATATAAATGGGGCAAAAAGAAGAGTTGGGAAAAATAATGTGCTTGTACCCGTAGGCTTTTATAAGATCGTTTACAACCAAGAAAAAGACTATCAGAGATGTTTTTATTATGAGAACACGAATGATTACACTAAGAAAGATACACTTAAATCGCACTTGATCGATTGCGAGAAAGTCTATTATTAATCAGAGTAAAGGCTTTCTTTTTTTGGAAAACTGATTTGGTACAATGAGGGGATACAAAAACTTTAAATCAGTATTCTAAAGGTGGTTATATGTCAAAAAATACCAAAACTACTCAGCATCAATTGCTTTTCGATTTTGATGCACTAGAAAACTCTATCCAAACCGATGCAAATATTAAAATAGAAGCCTCGTTAGAACCCATGGCTTCTACTCCACCAGATAGTAAAGTGCTTAACGCCCGCATCACAACTATTGAAAAAAACCAAAAGTCAAATCGCATAAACAATATCGAAGACGCAGGGGAAAAAATTGGTGGAGCACGTAAGGATTTTAGCAAAAAGGGGTTAAGTGAAGCCGATTTTAATGAAATGAATAGTGTTGAAAAAGAAAAGAGCACAAAACGAGACAATATTTGGAGAATGCCTAGGGCTGAAAACGCCATGAAAATGGGGTACAATCCTTATGTCTATACTTATGCTAATGAAGTAAGAAAAGCAATTCCTACAAGTCCGTACAATGCCAAAAAAACCCAAGAGAGTATTTCTGATAAAGATGTGATTGCTTATATTCGTTTCGTTACTTTTGTGAAGGAGTCATTAGAAAAAGCATTTTTTGCAGAAACCCTTGGTGAAGCACAACGGTTTTTAAAAGAGCAGATGGTGGGGACATATTTTGAAGTGCTAAAGGAGAGGAATGGAAGAACAGGATATGGCCTTACGGAAGAAGGTAGAAGTGTTTCTCGCTTCATAGATTCACAAAAATCAAAAACACAATTATTCGACCTGATATTTAATCCTCATATTTTTAATCATTATGGTAAGTTTAATAAAGAATGGGACGACCTTTTAAACCTAAATAAAGATCAAGAACTTACGGCAAAAAAAATAAAAAACAGTGATATTAAAACACTTGTCAAGCAAGCTTACTATCTTTCTCACGTGGTAAGAGCGGGATGTAAAGAGTATAGAAAAGATAAGCAGATACAGCTCACATCAGAAAGTTTCATGAACACGTTTGGGTTTAGGGCGGTAGAGTTTGGGAATTGGCTTAGACAAACAAAAGAACTCAACGAAAGAGAAGAGGTATTAAACCATGCGTATGATGCGTTTATGGATTTTGCAGAAGCAATGGACATTCCCCCAAAAGCGATTGGTTTAGGAGGAAGGCTAGCCATAGCTTTTGGTTCCAGGGGCAAAGGTGGGAAAAATGCAGCATCGGCGCACTATGAGCCATCAAGAATGGTAATTAATTTAACAAAACTTAAAGGGGCGGGGTCATTAGCACATGAGTGGTTTCACGCTGTAGACAATCTTTTGGGAACGAAAATAAAAGGAATAGAAAACGACTACTCTCTACTTTACGCTTCAGAAAACTATACGATTAATGACATAAACCATAAGGCTAGTCATATAGAAAAAAGTGGCGAAACCGATCAAGGAGATTTTCAGAGAGTGTGCGATGCTGTTCGTATATTTGAAACGACAAAGCTCTCTTTGCTCTATGGTCATGCAAGAAAGTTCATTGCAGATGAGAATTACAATAGCCTTTATAGCACAATTGAAGATTTTGAAAAATATAGCAGAATGGCGAGCAGCGAGCGCTATAAAAATCATTATGTTTATTTTAATAAAAGAGAGTTTAATCTTTCAGAATATAGTGAGCTTTATCTTTCAAAAGTTGGTGGCTTTACGGACTTCTACAAATCATCACGCTCACTTGATTTAGGAAAGACTAAAAAATACTTTAGCAAGCCAATTGAATTGATGGCGAGGGCTTTTGAAACCTATGTGGTAGACAAGCTTATTGCTAAGGGCATGAGAAGTGATTATCTCGTTGCTTACCAAAAAGGTAATGAAAATTTTTTGAACACTCTTGTATATGTTAAAAATGGCGAGCAAGAAAAAGGGGTTTTTGATGTTTATCCCGCTAAATTTGAAAGAAGAATGTTTAGGGAGTATTTTGATACTCTTATGGAAACTATCAGCATGTCTGGTATATATCACATGCCAAAGCCCAAAGAAGAAATTACAGAAATTAAAAGTATCACGATCGGCGACAAAAGAATATCGTTGATTAGGGATAATAGACTATGGGATCAAAAATCAAAATATGAAGCTAGAGTTGAAAATACTAAAACAGGCGAAATAGAAGTGCTTAATTCAACAAAAGAAACTCTCAATAAAGCAGACAATAGTTATCACAGAGAACTGTTTGACATGATCAAAAAATCTAAGGA
>DSAK01000117.1 GCA_011372825.1 Campylobacterota bacterium
GCAAATTTTCCGCTTTTGTTTTTGTAATATTCTTTCTTTTTTTCGATAAGATACAGCCACAATACTAATACAAGCATAGATAATATAGGAGAGGACTATGTATTTAATGAAAAATAAAAGTTTTATGGTTTTATTGGGAGTACTATCTTTTGCAACCTTTTCTACTGCAGCTTCATCCATGAGCTATAGTGCCATGTATGAGCAGTGTATGGAAAAGTTTAATGGTGCAGTATGTACTGATTTAGCTTTATATACCATCAAGAAACGAGGCGAAACGGTAAAAGGGATACAATATCTTCAGAGAGCATGCAAGCTAGATAACCCTAGGGGATGCACCATATTGGGCAATATTTTTAAAGAGGGGAAAAAGGCGTGTGAAGATCCTTTCTTGGCAAAAAGATATTACGATAAAGCTTGTAGACTAGGCTCTGAAATTGCGTGTGAGTCCTATAATAATTATCGTCCTAAAACTGTCTACGAATGGAAGGAGATCGATGAGGTAATGGCTGAAATGTTTGATGTGGAAATCAGGAAACATAGATCGATGCACGGGTGCAAGTGCAAGCCTACAAAACCAGAAAAAAAAGAGTGTGTTGATCATAGTGCTCCAGAGGGCTAAAGATGATCTTTTCGTTAGTGGCTTCAATAATTCTTTTTTTAATGTATTTGTCTATACCACCCCACTGGGTGTGGTATAGACCGTTTCCCTATCTAAATAAATTTTTATTTAGGCTAATTTTTGATTTTTCAAGTTTTTTTGCTTCAGTTCCGATATTCTCGCCATTGTCAAAATCTTCATAAAAGTCTACAATGTCGCACTCTTCGTCGCTATATAGTTCCATCTCTTCATCGTCTATAGCTTGATTAATTTCGGCCATGCTCATGTCACCAAACTCTTCAATCTCTTCTAGTATGTCAGCAGTTGTATCTTTGACCTCAACTTCTTCCTTAACCTCTTCTTGGGCTGTTTTGGAGTCTGAAATAATTGAAACACTTTGTGCTTTTTGGGCTTCTTCTTTGGCGTTTACATTGACAGACGTTTTAACTTCACTTTCGTCTTTTGCTTCTCCGATGAGTGAGGAGATGTCATAAACAATGTCACTATCATCTTGAAGGTTTGCATTGTTTTCAATGATTCGTTTTGCGGCTTTTTCCTCTGCACTGCTTTTAGTATATGTTGGACGGTTTTTGGCATATTCAGCCTTGATCGCTTCAATTTCAGACGAAATGCTTATGGTTGAACTTTGATCTGCAACTTCCTTAATTTTTGGAAGATTAATCTCTGCGACAAGCATTTTTTTGTCTTCATTCCACTTGTTTGAAACTATAAATGGGTTAAGATTTACTCCTGTTGGATAAGCGTGAATAGAGTTATCTGGAGCATATTTTTTAACTATTTCCGCTTCCGTGCTTGCATTAGTATCTCTAAAACCATAGACAAGTTTTGAATTTGTTGTCGCAGAGACCGCATATCCTATGCTTTTTGCTGTATTCTCTATAACTGAATCACTTTTAAGCTTTTTCATTGATCGCTCAAGAGTGCTCTCTTCTGTTATAACATTTGCCTCCTTATCCACAGATTGAACCATATTGATTGTATTGAGTGCATTTTCGACAATAACACTTGCCATTTTTATGTTATATACTCTCTTAGCATCAAATGCTTCTGGTATATCTTTTGATTCGCCATTGACTATTTTTCGGACAATATTTTCGTTTTCTTTATTGTTTAGAGCATACCTAACAGATCTTAATCCTCTATTCCTATCTGCATGTCTGCTTACTGACTCAACATATCTTCCCAAAGTCGCAGAGGTCGGGTTTTCTGAAGAAGAAAGCTCCTTGATATATTTTTGCCCCGCCTCAAGACCTTCTTCTTTGAGAATATTATATATTTTATTCAGATGGCTCCCCAATCTATCTTTAATTTTTTCATTGGTTCTTTGAATACCAAGTAACCCAAAGTTGTTTTTATTAAACCCAAAGTTCATTAAACTATTCAAGTCTGCTTTGGCACTACTCTCCTTAGGGTTTATTTTAACGATATTATCAAGTATTAGTCCTAATCTTCCTGCTCCCTTAAACCAACTTTCAATGCTTGATGCAGGCTTCATTGAGAGTACATTTCCCGTCTCTTTGCTTGTATAAACATTTACAACTGGTGCCGTGACTTCTTTGAAATTGATGATATTGCCCTCAACAGGGAATGTAAGCACTGGTAGCTTTGCGTTTAGCTGTGTCACTTCGTATGCAACTGTACTGATATTGCCAAAAAGTTCATCAGCTACTCTTTCTGTTTCATTTACTGAAAAAGGAACTCCCCTTATACGTTTTTTATCTTTTGTTAGAAAATCTTTTGATGAGGTATCAAAGTTTGCTAAAAAGTTTTTGACATCATACTTCGTCACCAAGCTATGTAGCTGCTTCATTGTGTACAGAGCAGCTTGTGATTCGCTTTCATTATGTCCATTAATCTTATCTACGACCATCGAAATGTTTTCTGGTAAATCCATATTAAAGTCTTCACCAAAATATTCTTCTTTGATTGCTTTGGCACGTCCAATTAGATAGGAGACAGCCCGAAGTACTTCATCATCAGAAGGCTTGTTTCCATCCTCTATAAACTTAGATGCTTTAGTGTCAATTACTCCAAAGGCCTCTCTGCTTTCCCTAAGTGCCTCTGCCATCCCTCCGCTATCCTTGGAATACACATCACCGTTAGATCTCGTTTGTAGTGCATAATTTTCCAACAGTACAATATTTCCCGTATTGTCATATCCTACAGACTCGGTACCTTTGTTCTTAATCGTAAGATAGAAGTCCATCCCCTTTTCTTTAAAGAACTCGGATCTTGTTTTTATAATATAGTCTTCTGTTGTTTTTGGGTTTTCGATGCGCTCAAGTGTTTCTGGATCAAAATCTCCCTTTATCATATTGAGTACATCCCTTGCATCCGAAAGTGTTCCTATCTCAATTGTGTCAAAATTCTCAAAAGCAAATGCTTTGGTAATTGACCCTACACTCTCTTCAAAGGCCTCACTATTAGCAAACTTAAGCTTTTTATCTTTTTTTATCTTTAGTACCATCAATAGGTTTTCATCTGACCTTTTGAAGTAGTTGTCAAAAATTTCTAAAAATTTAGCTATTCCTGCAAGTGTTTTGAAATCTGGATTCTCTTGTTTGAGTTCTGATTTAAACCCCTCACTCATTTGTGCATTGTTTTTTAAAAGCATCACGGCTAGTTTTAGTGCACTACTTATATCCTCTCTTGAGAGTGTTGCTTTTTTGATGACAATTTTTTCACTGTTTAACAATACCGTATTGTCAATATTAAACAGTGGTTTTCCATCCGCTCCTTTTTTGCCCGTATCTACTAGAGTTTGCTTAAAAATTTTAAGTGGCTTCACCTGCCCATTTGCCTCTCTTCTTCTAGTATCGAAAACCATAAGGTATTTTTCAGTTTGGTTATCAATAGATGGGAAAGAGACTGCTTTAAGAAACGCTGTTTTTGATGTTACCCTTAATATCTCTCCGACATGCGATAGTTGTTCGTGCAGGTTACACCCATCTACTACGGAGACTGCACCGTCTTTACCTCTACCGTCAACTCCTGGCACTGTATATCTATTTAAGCCTTCCATCTTTGATAGTGGTTCAGCTGTTATTTTGTTTGCATTAAGGATTTCAATCCCTCCAGTATTGGAGAGTCCAAATAGCCCATATTCAGGTTTTTTTACTTGTTCTGCTGACATTATCATTCCTTGTTTTCAATTTTTATAATTACATCTTAACGGAAAAAAAATACAAAATTAAAATATTTTTAGTATATCTTCGGCGTATACAGGATATTCGGTTAATGGCAACAGCATCTCTTCGAGGTCTTCGTCATCTTCGAAAACCTCCAAATATGTTTCAAGAACGGGGGAAAAGATCGAGTCAGATATTCTCATTTTATTTAAAACTGTTTCTGGTTCAAAAAAGCTTACTGTGCTAACAACCCTTGAGCCTGTTGCAAGCTCTACGTCATCTAGTCTCTGCTCATTGCCATTACTAAAAAGTCCTATTTTTTTTTCTGTCTCTGCGATATTGATTTTGTCTTGATATATCTCATCAAGCGATCTTCCGCCCTCTCCATCATTGATAGTCTTCAGTTCGTTTTCTACTATAATCTTGCTAACTTCATTTTCAATTTTTTTAATAACCTTCCTTGATTCCTCAATGGTGTAATTTAATACTTCTTCTCCCTGATCGAGAAATTTCGCTTTCGATGCTGTCGCAGCAATGCCCGCTATCTCCATATCGAGCTTTTTAACCGTTTTATTGATGTCTGCGATTTCATCTGGAGTAAAAATTTCTTTTATATCAAATAGTCCAGTATTTGTTTTTTCATCTATATCCTTGATAGCGTCCTCTTCTTCCAAACTCTTTTCTGTCATTTCTGTCATAGACTTGTTGGTGCTTTTTTTTTGTAGATCTTCCCTATTTGCCCAATCCTTCTGAAGCGAAGACAACATTCCATTGATTTTTTCTGCTCCTCTCATTTCATTCATTATTTTTCCTTTTTGTGGGGGTGTGAACTACCCAATCGCTAATACTAAAAACGAATGGGCTTCTTGCTTCATTATATCGCAACTACTCACTTGTAGCAAATATATATAGACTTAAGACCGTTTGGGTTTTTGCCAAGAGGCTTAAGTATTTTTTTGAGACTAACTACATATTTTCTGATCGCTTTTGTGATAGTTGTTTTCTAAATTTTTCAAATCTTGCTGCATTAAAAAGCTTTCCCTCATTAAGTGTTCGGCTTTTCTTCTCAGATAAAAGAGCCCAAGGCTTCTTTTTTGGAAAAGCTCCAATGCTTTATCGATTGAGGGGGTTTCTATCATTCTCTCCCGTATATCTTTATAGCTATTAGTATCTTGATTTCTTTTTCTTTTTCTTGCAGTAGCATTGGTTTTTTTAATCTTTCTAAATAGTTGCGGGGTAGGCTGTATTGGTATCCTAAACGGCATAATGTCCATTTTCATTCTAGCGACATAACCGTCTTTTGAGATCATGTCAATATCAAATCCCCCATCTTCTGTCCTAATTGTTTCTGTCTTGAAAGTTTTATCCAAATACTCTAAATGATCATAAAATTTATCAAGTCTGACTTCTATACTTTTCCTTACCGTGCTTGATCTTGGCTTTAGGTTATCATCATAAAACTGATCTATCCACTCCATTGTCCCCAGTAGTGTTGCTGCTGTAGAAAGTTTATGATTACTCATTTCAACGGGGAGTGTATCTTTGATTAGAGGATATTTTTTATACTTGAGTGGTGTAGAAAAAACATCAAATTGTGGTATTGGAGGGTGTGGATAAAAATCAAAATCTTTGTAAAGGTCGTAGTTGTATTCAGTTCTTGGGTATACAATGCTTCCTTTTGTATAGGCATTGTTTAGTCTATTGTTTGCCATTCTTGCTCTATCAACGGTTTTGGCTATTATCATCTAATTTTATACCTCTTTTGTATTGTTTTATGCTTGACTTAATTATATTTTACTGCCTCTATGTTGTTGTTTTTTACGGATTCAATTAATTTTTCATTCATTGTATCTCCTAGAACTTTTCAAAAAAGGTCTATTGCTTATGACGGAGTGAATTTACTCGATCTAACAGTGATAGTTTATCTCCCTCTGATGTGTGTTTCTCTTTCCTGGTAGGAGGCTCTTCTTCAAGCAAAAGCTGTACTCCTTTTTTCTTATAGGTGTCTATTTCTATCGTTTGTGTTAACTTTTCTATTGCATGGAGTAGCGGTGCAAGTTGAGCGGCAATTTCTTTTTTGATCATTACTTCTGACGTGGTCACTGCTATGTCGATCGAATCGGGAAGATTTTCGGTTATACTTTTTTCCACCGTATCCTTAACCATCTCATTGATCTGCTCACTATCAAGACTTATGCTAAGCTTTTGGGCCAAAATGAGGACGGCTTCTTCTACGCCAACCAGCTTATCGGTAATATTTTCAATTTGTTTACTGTATGTAGC
>DSAK01000091.1 GCA_011372825.1 Campylobacterota bacterium
GTGGAGTAGTGACTGTTACTCCAGCAGTTACAGGTACTGATTGTGCCAAAGTTAGCTGTGCATCTCCTGTACCTGGTGGCATATCGATAACTAAAACATCAAGCTCACTCCATAAAATATCTCTTAAAAATTGCTCTATAGCTTTCATAATCATAGAGCCTCTCCAAATCAAAGACTGCCCTGGCTCCATCAATGAACCCATACTCATCACCTCAACACCATAAGCTTTAAGTGGAAGTACTTTATTTCCTGAAATTTCAGGTTTTTGGTCCGCAAGCCCCATCATACGTGGAATATTTGGCCCATAGATATCTGCATCAAGAAGCCCAACTCTTTTGCCTTGCATCGCCATAGCAATAGCAAGATTGACCGATGTAGTCGATTTGCCAACTCCACCCTTGCCCGAACTTACCATGACAAAGTTTTTGACATGTGGAGCTAGATTTTTACCACTCATAGAGTTGCTTTTTTCTACCGGTGGTTTTGGTTGGATGATAGTTGGGATAATCTCACTTGCCCCTATCTTTGAAAGCTCGATATTGATATCCTTGATAAGTTGCTCCTTAACCTCACTTGCACTTGAAGTAATCTCTACACTCAAAGCTACTTTATCACCGACTACTTCGATATCTTTTACAAAGCCAAAAGTTACGATATCTTTTGTAAATCCCGGATATATTACATTTTTTAGTGCTTCTAATACTTTCTCTTTTGTCATAATTTTCTAATCCTTATATTTGATTTTTCATCTCTTCGCCATGTGCTTCGACGATGTTTTGTGTTATCTTGTATGAACAAAATTTCGGCCCACACATAGAGCAAAACTCTGCATCTTTAAAGACATCTTGCGGCAATGTCTCGTCGTGATACTCTTTTGCCCTCTCAGGATCAAGAGCAAGCTCGAATTGACGATTCCAGTCAAACTTATACCTTGCATCACTCATCTCATCATCGACATCTCTAGCGCCTTTTCTCCCTCTTGCGATATCTGCTGCATGAGCTGCTATCTTGTATGCGATTATCCCCTCTCTTACATCTGCTGCATTTGGAAGCCCTAAATGCTCTTTTGGTGTCACATAACAAAGCATACTTGCACCATGCCAACCACCTACAGCTGCTCCGATTGCGGAGCTTATGTGGTCATAACCTGCTGCTATATCAGTAACCAACGGGCCTAGGATATAAAACGGTGCTTCGTGGCAATATTCGCGTTCTATTTTCATATTTCTCTCAATTTGATTGAGTGGCACATGCCCAGGGCCTTCTATCATCACCTGTACATCTTTCTCCCATGCCCTAAGTGTCAACTCACCCAATACTTTAAGTTCGCTAAGTTGCGCCTCATCACTTGCATCATGCAAACATCCTGGACGCAAACTATCTCCTAAAGACAACGACACATCATACTTACGACATATATCAAGTATATCATCATATGCTTCATAAAATGGATTTTCTTTGTGGTAGTGCATCATCCATGCTGCCATCAAACTACCGCCACGACTCACAATTCCCATTTTGCGTTTAGCAACATGTGGCATAAAACGGAGCAAAAATCCTGCATGGATAGTGAAGTAACTTACCCCTTGTTTGGCTTGTTTCTCAAGCACCTCTAACATTTTGTCTATCGTTAAATCTTCTATCTTGCCATTACAATCATAAAGGATTTGATATATAGGAACTGTCCCAATTGGTACAGTAGAGTGAGCGATAACTGCTTCTCTTATACTGTCTAAATCTCCACCTGTACTTAAATCCATGATAGTATCAGCACCATACTTGAGACAAACATCGACTTTTTCTATCTCACCAGATATATCGCTAGCAAGAGCAGATGAGCCAATATTGGCATTTATCTTGCAAGTTGCTACCATACCTATCGCCATAGGAACTTGGTGAGGATGGTTGATATTTGCAGGAATAATACATCTTCCTCTTGCAATTTCAGATCTTAATAGCTCAGGGTCTATCTTTTCAACCGAAGCAACATACTCCATCTCTTCGGTTATAATCCCTTGCTTTGCATAGTACATCTGTGTTCGAACCTTGTCGTTGGTTCTATTTTGAATCCATTTTTCTCTCATCGCTTATATCCTTTCATATCTAAGGTTATACCAATCCAATCTTAAATTATTTTGAAAACAGTATATTTTTTTCTCAAAATAAAACTTCTCTAGCTATTGAACCTGCCGTCATGATACTTTTATACGAAAAAGCTTAATGTTATGCAAAAAAGGAGGGACTAAAGTTGTATATGTGTATAATTTGGTAACATTCTAAAAATGTATTTCGGAGCAAAGATAAAATTGAAAGATATCACACTTATACTTTTAGGAGCAGGAAACTCTACACGCTTTGGATTGCCAACAAAAAAACAGTGGCTTTATATAGACGATATGCCGTTATGGTTATTTGTTGCCAATCAATACAAGTGTTACGATTTTGATCAAATTATCATTGTTGGTGGAATTGACGAGATAGAATATATGAAAAAATTTGCCCCCTACACTTATGTTGCTGGAGGTAACAGTCGACAAGAATCATTGCAAAATGGACTCAATATAGTCAATACACCATGGGTACTAGTGAGCGATATAGCTAGATGTTGTATAGACCATGAAACTATCAAAAATATTCTTGATGCAAAAGATGAAGCTGACTGTATAGTGCCAACTCTTGATGTAGTTGACACCCTTTATCTGCAGGGCAAACCTATCGATAGAGAAAATGCAAAACTTATACAAACCCCCCAATTAAGTCGAACAAATCTCCTCAAAGAGGCTGTTTCGACTAAAAATATCTATACTGATGATAGTAGTGCCATGAAAGATAAAGGACATGAGATACTTTTTGTCAAAGGTTCAGACAAAATACACAAACTAACAACCAAAAATGATCTTAACAAACTAACTTGCCTCAAGCCTCCGAAACCATATACATTTACAGGATTTGGATTGGATACTCACGCTTTTGAAGAAAATAAAACTATGGTTTTGGGCGGAGTCGATATCAAGAGTCCATTTGGTTTCAAAGCCCATAGCGATGGCGATGTCGCTATACATGCCATAATTGATGCCCTTTTGGGCGCAGCTGGGATGGGAGATATAGGAGAGTTGTTCCCTGATACAGACATGGCATATCACAATGCAAATTCAAAAGAACTACTAATATCTGTTGCTGATAAAATATATGGATGTGGCTTTTGTATAACTCATATAGACATCACAATCGTTGCACAAACACCAAAAATAGCCCCCTACAAGGAGTCTATCAGGGATGTACTTGCTAAGATTCTCAAAATCGCCCCTTATCACATCAATATCAAAGCAACTACAGGCGAAAACCTAGGATTCATCGGAAGAAAAGAGGGAGTGAGCGTGCATGCTGTCGCAAATCTTACATATTTTGACTGGACTAGGCTATGAAAATTATTATTATTGAAAACGAAATGTATTTGGCTCAAAGCATAGCAAGCAAGCTAAGCCAACACCGTTTTAGTGTTGAGATATACGGATCTATAAAAGAGGCGATGGCGACAAAAGGGGATATATACCTACTCTCAACCAATCTTCCAGGGCAATCTATAACACCGCTGATTATCCAAAAGAAAGACAAAATTATCATCCTTATGGTCAACTATATCAACAATGACACAGTGAGCGAACCTTTGCGACTTGGGGCAAAGGACTATATCCTTAAGCCTTTTATGATCGAAGAGCTTTTGCGGAAAATAGAACACTATCAAGAGTACCAACAACTCAAAAAACACAATACCCTTTGCCAAGACTATATTGACAATTTTTTAGATTATATTGATACTGATTTTGATCTAAAAACACTTACTGCACCTTGCGTTATAGAGACAAATTACCCAAGATTGGCAGATAAAATTGTTTTTGAGTATGCAAGATACAAAAAACTTCCGATGATTCTTATCTCTCTTGAGCAAAAAGATTACAAAGAGCAAATTCTCAATGAAAGCACAAGGACACTTGTGTATTTAACAAATGCACAAGTACTCAAAAAAGCTCAACAAGAAGAGCTCGAAGAGTTGCTTGAGCCATACCATTACATCATCTCTACAAGTGAACCTATAAAAACTTCACGCAAAACTTTTGTGTTAAATACCGAAAGTAAACTCTTTAACCAAAATGAGATTTTAACTATCGAAGAATATATAAAATTTATCGTCAATACATTTCAACACCAATTTCCCGACACAGAACTCTCGAAAAAATTAGGCATTTCACGAAAAAGCCTTTGGGAAAAAAGGAAGAAGTATGCTCTCTACAAAAAGAAATAAATCACTCTATATAGATACAGAAGCCCTCTCTACACTTGCGTTAGTAAAAGCAGGATTGATTACACCAGTGACGGGATTGATGGATGCTAAGACATCACAAAATGTCAATAAGACAAAAATATACAAGGGTGTCCCTTTTCCGTTCTCCTTTGTACTTGCCCCAAAGGGGATAAAAAACCACAACACTTTGACATCACTGCAAAAAGGCGACATGGTTGATTTGATCAATAACGGGAAAAAAGTTGGAGAAATACATGCTGAAGAGACTTTTGAAATAGATCCGAATGAAAGAATATTTAATATTTATGGCACAAACGACACAAATCATCCGGGAGTACAAAGAACACTAACACGACTTGGTAACATAGCTCTTAGTGGTACCTACACTGTTGAGTATCCTCCGATTGAAAATGCTATCGCTACAGTCAAAAAAGCCATCGACAAAACTAAAGCAAAAAAGATTGCAGGTCTTATGCTTGCAGCAAATCCGCTCAATCGTGCGCATGAGCGAATAATCCGTGAGACACTCAGTAGAAGCGATTTAGTTATCTTATTTTTACGCAAACCTTTTACAAATCAAGGCTTAACTTATGACATCAGGTACCGTGCTTTGAAAATTTTTGTTGACAATTTTTTACCTTCCAATAAAGTGATTATCGTACCATTTGAAAATACCTATATTTTTGCTGGATACAATGAGCTAATCTTAGATGCTCTTCTAGCAAAAAATTATGGTTGCAATGAGCTAGTAATTGGTAAAAATCATGCGGGGCTTGGGCTGTTTTATGACAAAAATCGCATCAATACCATTTTTGATGAGTGTAAAAATATGGGTATCAGAATTACCACTATAGATGAGTATGTTTATTGCGATACATGCAAAACTCTAGTTAGTACACAAACTTGTCCACATGGTCAACATCACCATATTCATTACCATTCAGAGTCGATTATGAAACTTATACAAGCTGGCATCATACCCCCTTCGATATTAGTTCGAAAAGAGATTAGTGCCTCTATATTGGCCTCTTTATTCCCTAATCGTCTAGAGGATACTCAAGAGCTATATTACTCTCTTATGCCAAGCTCGGGATTACTAGAAAAGCAAAGTGACGAGCAATTTTATATCAAACTTCTTGAGCTTTACCAAACAAGCTCACTTACATAAAAAAAGGGATCAAAATGACATTGCAAAAACTTTTTCTTACATGCTTTGGGGCAGGACTTAGCCCAAAGGCACCTGGAACAGTAGGCTCACTTGTTGGATTATTAGCAGGAATAGTCATCCTTGAGGTGTTTGGGACGGAAACTCTCTCACTACTTATCTTGACTTTTACAATCATAGGGATTTTTGAAATCAATAGATATGAAATCCTCACAGGAGATCATGACCAACAAGAGATTGTCGTAGATGAAGTTGTGGGGATGTGGATTGCAATGCTAATTGGATACATTGTAGCTCAATCTGCATCATTTGAATATGCATTCATTATAGCTTATATACTTAGCTTTTTGGCATTTAGGCTATTTGACATATGGAAACCATCAACGATTGGATATATCGACCGTAATGTCAAAGGTGGTCTTGGGGTAATGGGGGATGATATTCTTGCTGGATTAGCTGGTGGACTCCTAACTGGAGTGATACTCACAGGAGTCGATAAGCTCTTTTTTGGAGCCTAAAAATACTCTTTGAGTATTTGTGGGAAGAAA
>DSAK01000088.1 GCA_011372825.1 Campylobacterota bacterium
CTCTTATATAGTAGAACGCAAGTGAAGACTGTTGTACCAAAATAGAGTAGTATATCTTCCCAATAAGTCAATAAAAAATTTGAAATATCAAGTACCATCTGCGTTAATGAGGGTAATTTTGCCCCCATAGAAGAGAGAAATTTTGAAAATTCAGGGATAACTTTAATAGCCATAAAAAACACAACACCAATAGCGATAAAAAAGGTAAAAGTAGGCATCATCATAGCCCCAATAATTTTCTTTTTAAATTTTGCTTTTTTGTCTAAATTTAAAAAAATTTCCTTTAAGATTGTGGGTAAATTACCACTTTTCTCGCCCGCTTTTATCATTGCCACCGTTGTCTTATCAAAAAAAACGACATAATAAAGTCCGATTTTAGAAAAATCGTTGCCTTGTTCAATCAATGTTATCGTATCTCTTAGCAAATAACGCATATTCCCCCGTGATGATCTATACATCAATCTAAGAGCCTTTAGTATTGTGATCCCTGAGTTTGTCAATATACCCATCTGCCTAAAAAAATTTATCTTCACTTTTGGAGAAATACCCCGAACATGATTCCTCACAAAATGCATCACACCGCCAGCTTTCAAAAATACTCCTATTGTGCTATGATTTTTTGGAATTCACTCATTGAAGTAATGCCCATCAACACTTTCTTTTTGGCTTCTTGGTAGAGTGTTGGCATATTGAGAGCTTCGATTGCATATTCTCTTATAGCAACATCACTTGCACGAGAGTTGATGAGCTTTTGGATATGGGTATCAACTGTCATGAGCTCGTATACACCCACTCGTGAGCTATAGCCAGTGTTAGCACATTTTTGACATCCACATGGTTCATATATTTTTTGAGGTTCATCAATCATAAGTAGCTTCATTTGCACATCATTTGTCATACTCTCTTGTTTGCAATTTTCACACAGAACTCGCACTAAACGTTGCGCTAAAACACCTATCACTGAAGAAGCTACTAAAAAAGGCTCAATTCCCATATCAATAAGCCTTGTAACAGCACTTGGGGCATCGTTTGTATGGATGGTCGAATAGACCATATGGCCCGTCAAGGAAGCGCGAAGTGCAATTTCGGCAGTCTCTTTGTCTCTAATTTCTCCTACCATGATCACATCAGGATCTTGACGCAAAATAGAGCGCAATGCGTCTGCAAAAGAGACTTTGTAGGCATCTATTTGTACTTGATTAATCCCAGCGATTTTTGATTCAACGGGGTCTTCTACGGTTGTTATGTTTATCTCATCGGATTTGATTTCATTAATTGTTGCATGAAGAGTGGTTGATTTACCGCTTCCTGTTGGGCCTGAAACTAATATTATGCCATGAGGTTTTTTAATTATATTCCTCCATGGGATTAATATATTTTCATCCATTCCAAGATGGTTTAAACTCACTGACACATCTTGACTGCCAAGTTTTCTTAAAACGATTTTTTCACCATAAATAGTTGGCATAACTGACACCCTGAAGGGGATATCAAAAGCTTCGTTGTTTTCATTTACAAAAGGATAAACCAAAGCTCCATCTTGGGTATCTCTTTTTTCAGCTATATTTAGATTTGAGATGAGCTTGACTCTTGAGCTAAAAGATGGGAAAAAATCATTTGAATACTCTCCAAAAACTTGTAAAACACCATTGAGTCGCATACGAATTCTAAAATTATTTTTTTGAGGCTCTATGTGAATATCTGAAGCATCAAGCTGGATACACTTTTCAAGCACTTCGTTTGCAAACTTAATGGCCCTTTCGTTTTCACTAAGGCTTAATAACTCTTTTGAATTACTTATAGAAAACTGTTTTCTAATGGCAATACCGTCTAAAATTTCTTTTTCTAATTCTTTAAATTTTTCATAAGGTATTACCACTTTTTCAATATTTTTTCCACCTATTTTTTCATAAATATATTCCCACTCTTGAATAAATATGGGCCTTGCAAAATAGACCTTTGCTTTTCGTTCATCCACATATTGGACAATCGCTCCATATTCTTCATAAATCTTATCACCTATAGGCTCATTTGAGTGAGAAATTTGTTCACCATTTTCTAGCTTTCTTGCCTTCAGATGCGTCGCAAGAAAATCTGCAACAATAGCACTATCAACTATCTTATTTTCTAAAATATTGTCCAAAATGGGAGTTTTTTTAATCATTTGTTCTTTGATTAAATTGGCTCTATCCTCAGAAGTTATATGATTTTTTTGGGTTAAATCTCGCAAAAGTAGTGCTTCAAAATCTCGTATATTTCTCATTTTTCACACCTACTTTGAGATATTAATAGAAAGATTTGGAGGGAATATTTTTGAAAAGAACTCTTCTGTATCTTTTCGTATAATCAACTTTTCACCTGAACTTATATAAAAATTCTCACTAAAATCAACTCTTGCACCATTGTAATCGGTGATAATATGTGTAAAGTTTTGGTTATTTATAAAAAACTCTACCTCTTTGATCTCATATTTTATAACGCCCACATGCCAGCTTATATTATTATCTAAAAGCATTGAGTTTGTATCAAATGTATAGGCTTTGTATCTTTTATAGTTACCACTATCTTTTGGACACTGAGCATGTGTCGTGTTGTGCTCTGTACAAAGAAGATTGGATGAGCCTTCTACGTAATAGAGCATCGGTGAATAGATTGCATACTCTCTTGTGCTGTTTACATCACTTTTTATCTCTCTTGGTAAAAATAAGCTGTATCCATAAGTCATGACAATATCATCTTTAAATGCACTTTTGATGGAGTGATTATTTTTATACTCATCAAACTCATCTTTTATGATTTTTTGCGATTCATCATCGTCATCTACCCTATCACTTCCAAACGACTTGATTTTCAAGTAAGCGTCATTTTGATAAGCAGCTGTAACATTAAGTTCAGTTATCAATTGAATCGGCATATTCCACCCATCTTTGATGGATTTTTCCCTATCCATACCCTCAACTCCATCACCCAAATAGCCCCCATGAAAGCCCACGTGCAAAAATGAAATATTCCTATCTTTTATAAAAGCTTGCTCATCTTCGTATCTCTCTTGAGTAAATAGCTCCTTCTTCATAAAAGGCATGGGTATAATGCGTCCACCATAGTCATTTTTATCGTATATATCAAATCTTTTTATCTTAAATCGACCCAATCGATCTGTATCTGCTTCTCCAAATGGTGCAACAAAATTTGCACCATTTTCTTGATTTATTAAAAAATAGATATTAGGGGGCATAGTGCCAAAATCATTCATAAAGCCACTAAAATACTCACCCTCTTGCAAGGCAATGGCATCTTTAATGTTTTTCATAATTTTGGTTGTATATTGCTTTGCTTTTAATTCGCCCGTATCCCTAAGCATGACCAAAGCTGCGGTTGCAATCAATCCCATGATAATAATAACAGTTAATAACTCTACCAATGTAAAGGCGTTTTTGGTTTTATTGTTTATCATTTATCTCTATCCTCTGGGCGAAAATAGCTCGTTTGGTCATGATCAAATAGATACAAAACCGAATCATCAAAGCTTTTTTGAGTGTAATCTATATAGAGTTCATTAATAGATGTATCTCTTCTTCTGTTTTTGCCAAAAGAGACAATTCTTGCATACTTTGTTCTTGCCTCACTTCCAACTGCGCTTTTGCTGGGTATTTGTATCTCATAGGGAGTCCCCCAAGGGTCCAATATTGTGGCATAACCCACAAGTGTTTGTCTGTATTTTGCGATGTTATACCAAGCATCTGCTTGGATAAAACGACCTGGAAAAACACTGTTTTGAGAACCGTTAAAATCAGGAGTTGAGATTGGATAAAGTTTTGCATTGGCACTATCCCTCTCCCAGGAGGTATCAACGGTATTTAGAGGCGTTGAAGCACTCCATGAATCTTTATAAAAAAGTTTTATATCATGGTCGCTAAAAAAATATTGATTGTCATTCTCATCACCACTCTTGCCATCAAACCCTAGTTTTTTTACATTTTTGCTTTGTATATAACCATTCGCTCCTATATAGGGGCCTTTCCAGCCACTATTGGGATCAAGTTTTTCTTGAATGATTTGAACTAGACGAGCCTTTCTTTTTGTGCCCATCCCATTATCTCCTATTTCATTTTCTCGTATAATCTCCCCTCCTTCATCATAATACTTATAATGTTTATCTATAAAGGTGATCATATTTTTACATATATCACTGCTATCTGGATCATCAAAGTTTGTCTCTTTAACAACACATTTTTCCCAAGAATATGTAAGCAATGTCACATTATCAGGCACGAAGCCAATATCATTATAAAACTCCAAAGTTGCCCGCTTTATCTCTTGCATTTGGGTTTTATTGAGCTTGGCCGAAGAAAAATCAACAATTTCAGCAAATTTTGGTGAAACCAAAGCCACTAAAAAACCCATGATTACCAAAACGACAAGTATTTCAACAAGGGTGAACCCTTTAGAGTTTTCGCAAAACATTAAAGTATTTTCTCCACAATCTTTATATACAATGGATTAATTGCAATCTGATTCTTTACATCTAAGCCTTGAAGAGCTTTTTGTAAATAGCCACTTCTTTGAATAGATTTGAAAGTTAAGTAAGCTTTGTTGCCCTTATAAACGATTCCATATCCCAACACATCAAGCCTTGCAAATTCTTGTTTTTTTTCCAACTCAAGGTATATGTTTTTATCTTCTCTATCAACAGTAATGTCGGTGATTTTTCCCAAATCATCATCAATAACCCTATTTAGACCTGCTAGTAAATATGTCTTTGAGCTAAAAATTTTTTTGGATAATCTTTTTATTTTTGTATATATCATCTTCGCCTCTTTATTGTTAGTTTTTCTTTTATTTGTGATTGTTCCTTTTGCTTATAGGGGAGGGTAACACTATCAAAGTTTTTTATTCTAATAACTTCTTTTCTCTCTTGCAACAAGCCACTATTAGAGATAATCAGTTTCAAATCATCTGGGCTTGTTGAAGCACTTAAAACCTCTTCAAATGTTGCAAATTTTTCCCTATAAAGTTTAAAAAGAGCCTGATCAAAAGTCTGCATTCCGTAAGCGTCTCCTTCATTTATGGCATCTGTGATTTCATTATCCCTCTGTTCAAGGATTAACTGCTTAATGCGCTCATTCATTACAAGTATCTCCATCGCAGCACAACGCCCACCACCAATCTTTTTAATTAATCTTTGCGAAAGGGCACCTTTTAGCACTGAAGCCAAAGTGACACGGATGCGATTTTGTTCATTTGTAGGGTACATACTAATAATCCTATTTATTGTCTCTTTAGCATCTAGTGTATGCAAGGTTGCAAAAACGAGGTGTCCAGAATTGGCAGCATGTAAAGCAGCCTCAATAGTCGCCAAATCACGAAGCTCCCCAACAAGGATAATATCTGGGTCTTCTCGCAAAGATGCCTTTAGAGCACTATAAAAACTTTGGGTATGTTCCCCAACATTGCGTTGTTCGATAATAGAGTTACGATCATGATGGATAAACTCAATAGGGTCTTCTATGGTTATGATGTGTTTTCTCTTTTTTTGATTAATTGAATCAATAATCGCTGCTAATGTCGTGGATTTGCCACTACCTGTAGTACCAGTTACAAGAACCAATCCTCTCTCAAGATTGACAAACTTATAAACAGACTCATGTAGACCCAACTCCTTAATACTCAAAATACGATCAGGAATAGTCCTAAAAACTAGCCCATAACCTTCAAGATGAAAAAAGACATTAAAGCGAAATCGTCTCCCTTGTTCGCTCACATAATATCCATCGAACTCTTTTTCTTCTTCTAAAACTAACCTCTGCTTTTGATTAAGTAAAATATTTAAAATAGATTCAAAAAAATCATCGTTCAATTGGCTATTATCTAAGACTTGGATATCTCCGTGAATCCTTGCTTTTGGAAGAGAGTTTGTCTTTATATGCAAATCACTTCCGCCGAGCAAAAACATCTTTTCAAGCAAATTATTGAGTCTTCTATATGCCATAATCAATCACACCCGTTAGCATAC
>DSAK01000025.1 GCA_011372825.1 Campylobacterota bacterium
TAACGATATTTGGCAAAAACATCACAACTGCACCGACTCCAGGGATGACTCCATCGCCGATGAGTGAGCCTAAATTGCCACCGCCAAAAAACTCTTTTGTGCCTTCGCTTAGCGCTGCAAAAAACATATCTATCCAATCCATAGGTATCTCACCCAATGTAAATGTAAGCTGAAAAAGTCCCCACATAAAAAATAGAAATATTGGTATTCCTAGAAATTTATTGATAAGCAAATTGTCAATTTTTTGGGTCATATTTTTAGCACGCATTGTTTTTCGTGCCATTACCTCCATCTTAGCGCCTTTTGCAAAGGCAAAATGCTCATAAGCAAAGATTTTACTTAAATCTTTTGTTTTATTATGTAGGTAGATATGTGATAACGAATCCTTAATGATTGGCAAAAGTTCAATCCATATAGGCTCATGGTGAAGTTTTTTAAATATCGCTTCATCCTCCTGGAGTAGCTTAAGGGCTAAATGTCGATATGGTACTTCGATTTGATATTTTTTCTCCTCTAAAAATGCAACAATTCTAGATATCTCTTCTTCTATTGGATCGCTATAGACCACCTTTGGATAACTAAATTGATTGCTATGGACTTTTACGATTGCCTCTTGAAGAGCGTCAATCCCTCTTTTTTGTGATGCACTTGTTTTTATGCAAGGCACCCCTAAAATTAAAGAAAGTTGCTTCTCGTCAATCTTAATTCCCTCTTTTTCGGCCTCATCTATCATATTTAGTGCAACAACTACTTTTTTACCCATCTCAAGAAGCTGGGTTGTAAGAAGGAGGTTTCTTTGTAAATTTGTAGCATCTACAACATTGACAATCACATCATACTCACCACTTTGTAAAAAACTTTTTGTTGTTTTCTCCTCTAATGTGTAATCAGTTAGCGAATAGGCTCCTGGCAAATCTATGATATGCATCTCATAGTCAACAGATGCTACCTCATCACGCCAAGGAAAAATAACTTCTGTTTTTTCGACTGTAACACCTGAGAAATTTCCCACTTTTAATTTTGCATTTGATATCGCATTAATTAGGGAGCTTTTTCCAACATTTGGTTGCCCTGCTAGAGCAACAATAATTTTATTTTTCATCTTTTTCCTATTTAACTGATAATGATTATAGCTTACAATTCTAGACTTTCGATACTTAAAATGGCTTAAATTAATATAGATTATTAAAAATATTTTTTATTTAATATGCTCTTATCGTCTGCTGCTAAATTGACCTTGAACTCTTTTTAATTATCTTTATCCTCTTGTTACTTTTTTCTAAAAGCTAGTTTTAACTCTTTTTAATCTCTTATTTGCATTAATTTGTTTACAAATTTTTTTCCCTACCAACTACTCATTTTTCGCAAGAAGATTTTCTTGAGGCGGTACATCAAGTATCTTAATTGTTGTCGTGTAGTGTTTTTGATACTATAGAGTTGTTTCACTTCGTAAAATGTCTCTTTTAAAAGCTCAATCTCCCCTTGTAGAGTTTGAGTCAATTGATGATTGCTCTCTTTTAGGTCATCTATACGTTTTTGTAATGTTACTATTATTTCATTTTTAGCTTCTAAATCGCCTCATAATGCTCTTTTGAGTTAAAAACAAGCTCTTTTGTCTCTGGTGAGATAGCTTTTATAGGTGCAGTTTCATTTTTTTTAGCACTGCGCATTTCTTCGTTTGAGACTATATATATTTGCCCATTTACATCTTTTGATGCTAGTAAGCCTTTTTTGATTTTTGCATAAACTGCCTGTCATAAGATACCGTATCTTTTGCATATTCAGCTGGCTTGATTAATTCGCTCATATCGCTATCCTCTCTTAGTTTACACATATTGTCAACCATATCATAAATAGGTCAAATTCCTCTGGTTGCCTCTCTTTGTGTCCCCTCTACAATTGGGACAAAAAAACAAGGCTCAATTGTCTCACTTGTAATTCTGCCATGACGTTTATAAAAACGGGTTAATATCTGCAGTGAACCCTCTTGCATAGGAGCCAAAAGGATACCCCCTTCTGCTAACTGATCAAAAATAGTTTCTGGTATCTCTGTAGCTGTAGCTGAAAACAAAATCCTCTCATATGGTGCATACTCTTTCCAGCCTCTTAGCCCATCATCAAATCTGGTAAATATATTGTATAACTCTAATTGGGAAAAACGATTTCGCGCCTCTTTAAGCAGCACATCAATTCTCTCTACTGTAAAGACTCTCCTTACAAGTTGACTCAAAATAGCTGCCTGATAACCACTGCCACATCCAATCTCTAGTATAGAGTCAACTCCATCTAGCTCTAAATATTGTGTCATTTTTGCAACTGTTACGGGCGAACTTATCCACTGACTCTGTGCTAGAGGGAGTGCTTCTAGTTGATTGGCTAAATGAGCAAAAACTGGTGGAACAAAATATTTGCGATTTACTTTACAAAAAGCCTCTTTGACTTTAGAGTCAAGCTTAAACTGCCTATCAATAGCTTCAACCATCTGGTGTAATTCTCTTGCTTGTATCATCCTTCCTCCATCGATATATAGCGACGTATTTTTACTATATCTTGTAAATCAATGGTGGTTGACACACCATTTGTTTGCCTATTGCCCAAAATCTCTCCATTGGGATTAATCATTATAGACACTTGTGCGATTTGGTGATCGCCATCACTACAAACTACTACAAAGCATTGATTCATCACTGCCAAAGCAGTTGCTAATATCACTAGATGGTTTTCTCTAGCTACTCCCCATTTTACTGGTATTACAACAACTTCTGCTTTTTCAATTTGACGCCATAAATCCTTGAATCTCAATTCAAAACAGAGCAAAATAGCATACCTTACGCCATCTATCTCAAATGGCTTGATATCCTCACGCCTACCTGCTAAAAAATGGTGATGCTCATTACTCAGGCGAAAAAGTTTTGTTTTGTTTTGAGTATGTACTATCTTATTTTTAGATAACACGACAGATTGATTTACAAATCGATTCTCTTCTTTTAGAATCAAAGAGAATATAACAATTTTATTTTCAACTATTTTTAGAAGCTTGCTAAGTGCCTCCTTGCCAAAAGTAGCTGCCTCTTCTAAGTGCTCATAATCAAAATCTGTCAAAAAAACCTCAGATGCCACAATCAAAGAGCCATCTTTTTGCTCTTCAATAGCCTCAATTAGCCTTTCAAGCCTCTGATTGTAACTCTTTAGGGTATTTACCTGAAGTGAAAAAATCTCTAAATATCTCTTTTTAGAAATCATCAAGATTTAAACTGCCTTTAGAGTAATTGGTCACATTTCCTTCAAAAAAGTTTGTTTTTTGATCATTAAATTTAGCAAAATTATCAACCCATTTGATTGGGTGTTGCGCATTGTAGAGTTTTTCCATACCAACTGCACGCAAACGCTCATCGGCTAAAAACTTGATATACTCTTCGATTATCCCATCTGTAAGTCCCAATATCTGGCCTTGTGTGATATATTGCCCCCACTGGATCTCTATCTTGACAGCTGCTTCAAACATCGCATTTACTTCATCGTTGAGTGCTTTTGTAAATAACTCTGGTCGTTCTCGCCTGGTAGATTTAATCATATTTTGAAACAAGGTTACGTGTGTAACTTCATCTCTTTGGATAAAACGGATCATTTGAGCAGATCCTAGCATCTTGCCTGATCTTGCTAGAGTATAGATATACGCAAAACCACTATAAAAATATATACCTTCAAGTATTTGATTGGCAAACATCGCTTTTACGATATTTTCATCTGTTGGATTATGGCTAAGCTCATTATAAACTTTTGCAATAGCATCATTTTTACTCTTTAGCATCATATCGCGTCGCCATAAATCATATATCTCATCTGTATTACTTGAGATACTATCAACCATCACAGCATAACTTTGCGCATGAAGTGCCTCTTCGAATGCCTGACGGACTAATATAAGATTTATCTCAGGTGATGTGATAAAAGGGTTGACATTGTCAATGAGATTATTTGTCTGCAACGAATCCATAAATATTAGCTGTGCTAAGACCTTGTCATAAGCTTCTTTTTCTGCATCTGTGAGATTTTTATAGTCTCCAACATCTCGCGTCATATCGACCTCTTTTGGAAACCATGTATTATTTAACATAACTTCCCAAAGATTGTATGCCCATTGGTATTTGATGTCATTTAATTCAAAAATTCCTGTAGGATTTCCGCCAAAAATCTTTCTATCATTTGTGTTTTCTTGCGATTCTGGATTGTATATTTTTTTTCTCTCCATGACTTTTCCTCTTGTGAGATATTAGGAGAATATTATACAACTTTTGGCTGATTATTGGATTTGTAGTTTTGATCGCCTACTGATAGGAGGCAACCTTTCTGTAAAAAGTATTAAGAAGGACATTTAGGGGATGTATAAATGAAAAGTTGCCTAGAAAGCTCGTGTTAATCACTAGGCAAAAATCTTTGGGGAGAAAGCTTTTTGCCACTTTCTAGCTAGAATATTATTGAAATACTGTGAAGAAATCGTGTGATTGTTATTGACAACCCATGCACTCCATGCTTCTATCTTCAATCCCCTCTACTTCTTGGACGCTTTCTGGTGATTGACTCCTTAGATAATAAGTCGACTTCAGACCAAATCTCCATGCATCCATATAGATATCGTTGAGATATTTACCACTTGCTTTATCTAAGGTGATAAAGATATTCAAACTCTGCCCTTGGTCTATCCATTTTTGGCGCACAGCAGCTGCACGGATAAGGACTCTCTGATCAAGCTCATAGCTTGGCGTATAGTACTGCCAAGTCTCAGGTGAGAGCTTAGGAGCAACAACAGGGATGAGCCCTGAGAGGTTCTCCTCAAACCATTTTCGTTTATATATTGGCTCGATTGCTTGTGTTGTTCCAACCAAAATTGAAATTGAGCTAGTTGGCGCTATTGCCATGAGATAGCCATTTCGCATACCATCATTTTTGACCTTCTCTCTTAGCTTATCCCAATCGTGCTCATACCCAAACAATCCGCCCCTATCAACTAACTTGCATGCATTTTCATTTGCTCTATCTATAGGAAAAATCCCTTTTGACCAATTTGAACCTTCGTATAGAGAGTATCTTCCTTTTTCTATCGCCAAGTCACTTGAAGCTTTAATAGCATAGTATGAAACCGACTCCATCACTTGGTCTATCCGCATTAGATGCTCGCTGCTCCCCCACGATATACCATTTTGTGCCAACATTTGTGCCTCACCCATAACTCCAAGCCCAATTGCTCGCGTTTTTTCGTTGGTTTTTTTCACTTTTGCAAGGGGATAAAAATTAAGATCAATTACATTGTCAAGCATCCTAATAGCAACTGGAACAACCCTTGCTATATCCTCTTGAGTGTTGATTTTTGACAAATTTACAGAAGCTAGATTACATACAGCAGTATCTCCATCAATTGCCTCTTTGTCAACCATCCATATCTTTTTTCCATCCAATGAATCTAAAGCTGTTATTTTTTTGGCAGGTTTTGTCAATCCACTGTCAACCTTAACAATCTCCTCTTCGTCAAAAATCGCAATAGAACCATCTTCAAATATTATCCGAATATTATAATGATTTGGAGCTGTATTTTGAAATATCTCTGTGCATAAATTGGAGCTTCTAATAACCCCTGCATGACCATTTGGATTTGCTTTATTTGCAGTATCTTTGAAAGTTAAAAATGGATTACCTGTTTCAAAATAGCTACGTAATATATCTTTCCAGAGACTTTTAGCTGAGATTACCTCTTTTGTCAAATCCTCTCTTGCTTCACACTCAATATAACGCTCATTGAATGCATCTCCATAGAGACCAACAAGCTCTGGAACTTCAAAGGGGTCAAAAAGAGTCCATGCCTCATCTGCCTCTACACGCCTCATAAACAAGTCATTTATCCACAAAGCAGGGAACAAGTCATGAGCTCTTCTTCGCTCTTCTCCAGAATTCTTTTTCAAATCGATAAAATCTTTGACATCGATATGCCACGGCTCTATA
>DSAK01000019.1 GCA_011372825.1 Campylobacterota bacterium
GGTTTTGATGTTGGCAGAGAGATAGGACGTCAATAGGGCGATGATCAATACTAGCTTTTTCATAAACGGCATTATAGCAAATAAATCACAGGATTGATGCAGGCTAAAGTTCACCATTTTCATGGATGATACCTCTTCAAAAGAGCAAAAAATCAAACTCACATGACCGTAGACGATCCCTCTAAAGCCTAGCCTCTCTGATAGAAGTTGATTTAACGCTCCGTAAATGATTCACTCAAAGTTTTTATGAGAGGTTTAGCCAAATAATTGAGCACGCTTCTGTTGCCCGTAATGATATCAATCTGTGCTGTCATACCCGGGGCAATTTCTATTTTTTTACCATTTTTAGAGACTATATCGCTTTGAGTCAATGCAATGAGTACTCTATAGTAGTATCTCTCGCCATGTATCGTTTTTTCGACAAGTGTATCAGGGCTGATATAGCGAACCACACCATGAAAAATGCCATAGATACTATAATCATACGCATCCAATTTTACTGAGGCTTTTTGTCCTTCTTGTACAAATGAAATGTCAGAAGGAGTAAGTTTTGCTTCTACAATCAACTCATCGCCATCAGGTACAAGCTCCATGATGACATCTCCGGGTCGAACCCTTGCTCCTTTGGTTGTGATAAGTATATTTTTGACGATAGCATCCATGGGGGATTCGATCCGTGTTCTCTCCAGGGTAATCGTTCGATCTGTTAGCTCTTGTTGTTTGGTTGAGAGTTCTTCTTCTGCTCTCGTCATATCGGCTTGCGAATCTTGAAAATATTTATTACGTTTATTGGATATTTGCCCCTTAATATCGGAAATTTGCCTTTTTAAACGAATCACTTCCATAGCTCCTATATCTCCCTCTTTGAGTAGAGGCACACTCAGATCCAACTCACTCTGCGCAAGTTTAAGTGACTCATTGAGGGCAGATAAGTCATCATGTAAGGCTTGTTGGCGACGACGATAAAGTTCTACTTGGTTATCGATAAATTCTTGATATTGTTGTATCTCTTCAGGAAACTCCAGCGGTTTCCCGAACACCTCTGCACGCAATCTTATCAATGACGCTTGTAGTGCAGCAACCTTCGCTTTGCTATCGTCATAAAATGCTTTTGCCTGAGAACGCTCCAGCATGACCAGAAGTTGTCCTTTACTTACCCTCTCACCCTCTTTGACACATATTTTTTCTATCACACCGTCATTTGCAGACTGTATCTCTTGTGTCTTTGCTAGAGCGATCACGTGCCCTTGTGCACGAGAGATCCGATCGAGATTGGCATACGAAGCCCAAACAAAAAAAGGCACCAGTATGATAGCGATTGATCCAAAGATAATCCATGATGGGTTGATACGCATCGCATGCGGAAGTGATCTTTTGTTCATATAGTATTACCTTCAGGAGAGTTTTTTTGATTTGGTTGTTTTGGTTGTTTTGGTTGTTTTGGTTGTTTTGGTTGTTTTGGTTGTTTTGGTTGTTTTGGTTGAGTCAACTTTTGTAACACTGCATCACGAGGACCATCCATCACGATACCTTCTGGAGACAGCACAATGATACGATTGACCATCCCCAAGAGTGCAGGTTTGTGTGTCACTACTATCAATGTTTGGTTGGCACGTATAGCGTTGTGCAGTAGATTTAAGATATGATTTTCTGTGCCATCATCCATATTGGCAGTCGGTTCATCAAGCAGCCATACACTTGGCGAAAAGAGAAGCATCCTTGTGATCGCTATGAGCTGCTTTTGTCCGCCCGATACACTCTCGCCTCCCTCAGGTACTGGCGTATCAAGTCCCTGTGGCAATGCGTTGATCAACTGAATCAATCCTGTTTTTTTAGCAGCATCCATAATCTCATCATCATTGACACCTACTAAGCCAAGCAGCAAATTATCACGTAAGCTACCCGACATCAATTTGACAGACTGCGGTAGGTAGCCTATCGTTTCAGATAATTTACTGCGTGAAAGATGTTGTAGATCCATCCCATTGATAAGCATAGTCCCTTCTTGGGGCATATATAGACCTGCCAACATCTTTAGCAATGTTGATTTGCCTGAGCCTATTCTTCCTAAGATTGCTATGCGCTCCCCCGCTTTGATGTTCAAGTGTTTCACTCGCAACGTTGGCATATCTTCACCATACGAAAAGTGAATATTTTTGCATTGATAATTTGGGCTGAGAGACTCTGGTGATAGTGGACGCGCTATACCCTCATTGTCACCCGCAAGTGCATACACATTATCCAGATCTTTTACTGCTATTTTGGCTCTTCCCCATTGGACAAAAAGATTGGGTAGCATTCCTATAGGAGAAAGAACTCTTCCCGATAGGATGGTGACTGCGATCAATCCACCCATAGTAAGTGTATCGGTAGTTGAAGCCAAATAGGCACCGGTTGCCACCAAAGAAACATAGCTGACTTGTTGCAAAAAAGCTGCCAAATAACTCGAAAGCTCACTATAGTGTCGAATAGAAATATCATCATATATGGCATCTTCTGTGAGTGCGTTCCATCTGCTCAGTAGGCTCCAGTTCGCACCTGATGCCTTGACATTTTCAGCATTCTCTACCGCCTCAACTAAAAGCCCCAACTTTTTATGTGAAGCCATTGAAGAGGTGGTTGTTAGCTTATCTATCTTATGTCTAAAAAGGGCACCAACTAAAATAGAAAGAACCAAAAAGATAAACACTATCAATCCCATCATCCAGCCACCAAGGAGGATAATAGTGGCTAAAAATATCAGAGAAAATGGGAAGTCAATCAGCACATAGAGGGCTGCAGATGAGATAAAAGAACGAACCGATCCATAACTTTGTAGCTGCCCCGATAATGTACCGATACTCTTTGGAAGCGCATCTAAGCGGATTTTTAAAAATCGGCTAAAAATATTGTGTGAATAAGCGATGTCCATCTGTATTGCCGTGTTGTCCAAAACCAATGATCTGGCCAACTTTAAAAGCATTTCTAAAAAAATAGCAATAAAGACTCCCACACTTAAAGAGATCAGTGTTGATATGCCTTGTGTTGGGATCACACGATCATAAACCTGCATACTATAAAATGATGTGGCGAGTGCCAATATATTGATACTAACCGTTGCGACAGCAGCGTGAAATAGCTTAGTTTTTTGCTCCAATGCTACCTCTTTGAACATCTTGGAGGCAGATTTTTTACTCTTTTCAACGGGCTTCATTTTAATCGGAGTGAAAAAGGTATCGGGATGAAAATTTTTGATATATTTTACACCCTCTATCGATTCGCTTTTCCATGAACCATCCGCTTCAAGCGCATAAACGATACTCAAGCCGTGCTCAGGTATAAGCGCTAAAGCGGGCAGTGATACTTGCTCAAGGTGGTGACTCCACAATGGCTTTTTGAGATGGAAAGCATCAAAGCACGCTTCATAAAACAAACGCACAGAATCCTCTTCGACACTGTTGAGTGCTTTTTCCAATGTTGCATACTGATAAGCACTCAATCTAGATGAAGAAAAATGAGGCAACGTACATTTTTTTGCAAGCCATTGAAGGTCATTTTTGGCTTGTTCTAGGTCTTTGTAGATCATTTCACATCTCCAGACACAATTTCATTTTGCCACTCTTTAAGTATAAAAGTTGATCCAAAAGCCATACATTTGCTTCCAAATCTGCAAGCGACATTTGATTTCTAGTGAGCTCACGAGAGGAGTTAAGCAAATCTAGCCACTGTCGTTTCCCTGCTAAAAAAAGGCGGGTATATGACTCCAACACATTTTGTGAAGCTTCGATACTCTCTTTCATCCCCTCGATACGCTCCAGTGCAGAGTGATAATCATCATAATCTTGCATCATCTCATTGGATAATTCTAATTTTTTAGAGAGGACTTCATAGCGTGTTTGTAGCACTTTTGATTTTGCGGATTCTACATTGGACAGAGCGGAAAGTCCTGCACCTGGTGAAAGTGATACAGACACATAAAAGAGGTTTTCGCTTGAGTGGGTGTTGTTATAAAGCGAGCCACTCTGATGTTCTGCACGCAGGGAGACATTTGGCCAAAAAATCGATTGTGCTTTCTTTTTCTCTGCTTCGGATAGCGCAACTTGTGTAGAGAGCTTTTTCAATGCGGGATGCGTACGCATCATCTCTTCTATGGCACTCTCTAAGGAGAGATCTGAAGAGCGGTATGAGTCTGAAAATTCAATATCACATCGAAGAGGCTGATTGATCAATAGCTCTATTTGGGCGATCGCTATGTTTCGTTTGGAGAGCGCTACTTTTAGATCGGTATTGACCTGCAAAAGCCTAGATTTGAGCAATTCGCCATCTGCTCGTGACGATACCCCTGCATCGATGCGACGACTCAACATTCTCTGCAACATTTGAAGTTGTCTTTTGCCTTCGATGATCGCTTGAAGATTTTTTTCACTCTGTATGAGTGTATGCAAAGTGTAGATCACTGTGCTAGCTAAACTATATGCACTTTCTTCAAGAGTGGCTTCTGATTCGCCTTTTTTTGACAAAGCAAAATCTTTGGCTGCATCGAGTTTCCCACCTGTCCATAACGGCTGTTCAATGCGGTAGATAGTAGCGCTTTGCGAGGAAGTTTGAGAAAGTTCAATCGAAGGTGTTGGAAAGTAGTTCCATTTGGCACCTTCAACCTGAGCTTCAGCGCTTTTTAAGATTTCGCGAGAAGCACTTATACTTGGATGGGTCTTTAGTGCCATCTGTATCACATCTGAGATATCAAGCACACAGTCTCTTGTTGTGCTGACCGCTTCTTTGGCGTAAAGCCCGTAACACAAAAAGAGTAGCCATAAAGCAAATTTTAACATGTTTCAACCCAACTTATTTGTAGTCTTTATCAAAGAGATTGACATTATAGCCAATTTAAATTACTTTACGGTAATTTTGTATTGAAGCGCGTTGAAAAAGCGGATTATCCAGCAGTTTATGCGTGGTTTTTCGTGTAGCATACAGGAGCAAATTGCACAAAGTATTTATCATCTGGGGCATAGTTGATAGCTATAGTGGATTAGACTCATTGATCGTGGCGCAACGTTTAGAGAGGGTGCCACCTGTGCTTATCTATTTGTTTTCGGGTGCTACCGATATCGATACTTATAAGAGTGGATGGTGTATCTACAAGAAAAGTTGCCTCAAAGTACACTCATCAAAAGTATGACTAATGGTGAAATTTCAAACAAATCTACTTGCCAATTGATGAAATTTTTTCAAACTCTGCTGTTTTGCTTTTGCTTTCGGGAAAAGAGCTACGTTACGCTTGAAAACACAGTTTCAACTGGAAATCTGCAGGAGCCCTCTTTCAAAGTGACAAATCGAATATAGCTTGACCAACAAAACCGTTGAATCTACGAACACTATCTAGGAAGAGAGATGATGGGTAGTGCTAAGTTATCAGACATAGCATCTCCTCAAATCCTGCATAGCGATAAAATACAGAGAGGAAGGTCTCCACTTTTACGCTATGACGATGGGTTATTTTTATTTGATAGCAACAACACATGGACAAGGCTTGATTTTATCACAAGTCAGCGTTTTCTTATGCTTTTTTTATCTATTGTTTATCGCATGTTGATCCATGGAGTATTTTAGATGTGCGCAGTTGTTTGGTATGATGACTTTTGGTGGTCTTGATGTTGTATTTTTAGTAAAAATATGATAGTATGACTATGTAAAGTCTTTAGGAGTAGTGTTTTAGTGAAAATGACCACCAACACGATCTTAAAAGGCTTTTTAACATTTAAATTACCTTAAGTTATGTGTTGTTTGTACAAATGTAC
>DSAK01000149.1 GCA_011372825.1 Campylobacterota bacterium
GAGTCCTATACGGGGATTTGGAATCTTCATCACATTTTTAGCGTACGCCTCACCCATGATTGCGAATTCATAAAGATTCTGTGGTTTACACTCTACTACTGCACCAACATCCAAAACAAGTGATTTGTTTTTACCAAGTGTTGGCATCATCGTTGCTAGAGCTGGTTTTGAGATATGTGGCAATCTCCCTATACGCAAGGTTGCCAAAGTCATAGTAGCACCACTGTGTCCTGCGGAAACCACAGCGTCTGCTTGTTTGGCTCGCACTAATTCAACTGCTTTATAGATAGAAGAATCTTTCCGTTTTAATGCATCAGTTGATTGGTCGCTCATCAAAATAACATCTGAAGATTCTACGATCTCAAGTTTATCAAGATAATACTGTGGCAAAAAAGACAAAATTGCCTCTTTGTCCCCAACTAGTATAGGGTAGAATGGACGCTCATCTAAAGCCTGAATAACACCTTCTATAATCGGTTCAGGACCAAAGTCCCCACCCATTGCATCAATGGCTACTTTGACCATACAGTTATGCTTGTTTGTTATTGTATTCACCAGTCGTTAGGTTCATATGGTGTGGCATTCTCCATGTTCCATCGCTATCTTTGACTGGCATTGGAAGTGTCACTTTGTAGTGTGTTCTCCTTTTTGCTGCTCTTGTTTTACTCACTCGTCTCTTTGGTACTGCCATAATATTTCCTTTTTGTTATATTTAGATTTCTATTTCAAAATTTTCTACGCCTTCACACTCTTTACAGTAATGATAGGCACTTTTTAGGCTATTGATTTCACTTTGAATGATGTATTCAATGTCAATAACGCCATCTAAAAACTCAATTATATCCAAATCATCCTTGTTTTGTGATACTTTATTGGTCAGATTTAAATCCAATTTTTGCTCTACTTCTAGGTCAAAATTAGCACCACAACGGTCACAAACGATGGGTAAATTTCCATGAATTTTTCCATCCAGAGTGACTATTTCACGTGTTTTTTGTACCAAACTTGCCTCCAAAACAACGGTTTCAATTTCTAATGTTACTTGTTTTGGGGTGGAGCCGATTTTATCAAAACCGATTTGCATCTATATAGGCTGCTTAGTAAATGTCTCTTGCTGCAAAAAAGAATCCGATTTCAATCTTTGCATTTTCCAAAGAGTCACTCCCATGTACTGCATTTGCATCGATACTATCGGCAAAATCAGCTCTAATTGTTCCAGGAGCAGCCTCTTTTGGGTTTGTTGCCCCCATCAAATCGCGATGTTTCAAAACTGCATTATCACCCTCAAGGACAGATACCACAACAGGTCCTGAAATCATAAAAGATACCAAATCTTTGAAAAATGGTCTTTCTGCATGGACTGCATAAAAAGCTTCGGCATCTGCTTGGCTTAGTTGGACTTTTTTAGTTGCTGCGATGCGAAGACCAGCAGCTTCAAAGCGACTCAATATTTGTCCTACAACATTTTTTGCAACAGCATCTGGTTTGATAATTGATAGTGTTTGTTCCATAGTTTTATATCCTCAAAGCAAAATTGACATTCAATACAGATGTCTAAAGGGGCGAATTTTATCAAAAAAATAATAAAAGATTAATTAAGAGAAGACCCTTTATAGCTACAAAGGGTCTTGGAGTGTTTTATTCTACTACTGGTGTTCCAGCCGATTGTCTATTTTCACTTGCTGGCATGCCATCTACGACATCGCTCCATTGGATACAGCCTTCTGTAGGACATGCTTCTGCACAAGCAGGTACATCATGGTAACCTACACACTCTACACATTTATCAGCATAGACATAATAGATCTCTTCACCAGTTGGATTCTCATCCTCATCAACAATTGCTTCAACTGGACACTCATCGATACAAGCAGCACAGTTGATACAGGTATCTGTGATAATTACAGCCATTTCATTCTCCTTAAAATCAATTTCATCAAACTATAGCAAAAGTTTTTTAAATTAGTCTTTAATGTCATATGAAAAATATTATTATTTCAGTGTGATATTTGCAAGATTGCCTTTTTGTAATCTGCTATATTTGGATACTTTCTTTAATCATTTTGTGATACAATATTTCCTTTTTACTCTCCCCAAGGATGATTCATGAGACACTTTTTGACTTTGGCAGACTTCACAAAAGAAGAGCTTTTGGAAATGGTTGCATTAGCACAAAAGATAAAAACACAAACGAAACAGAAAAAATATGTCCCCTATTTGCAACACCAAACTTTGGGAATGATTTTCGAAAAAAGCTCTACACGAACTAGAGTAAGTTTCGAGACTGGCATTTATCAATTGGGCGGTGTAGGGCTTTTTCTCTCAGCAAATGATATCCAATTAGGTCGTGGCGAACCTATGAAAGATACCGCTAGAGTCATCTCAAGGATGGTTGATATGGTGATGATACGAACATTTGAGCAATCCAAACTTGAGGAGTTTGCACAATTCTCTAATGTGCCTGTTATCAATGGATTAACCGACTCCTATCACCCTGTACAACTTATGACAGATTATCTAACTATGATAGAATTCAATAAAGACAAATCCCCTATTGTTGCTTATGTCGGAGACGGCAACAATATGGCACACTCATGGCTAATGCTCGCTTCTATTATGGGATTTGAGTTACGCATAGCAACACCAAAAGGGTATGAGTGTCACAATAAAATCATCGAGCAAGCATACCAATTCGCACAACAAAGTAAAGCCACAATCACTATCACCAATAATCCACAAGAGGCAGTCATCGGTGCTGATGTCGTCACTACTGATACATGGATATCAATGGGGCAAGAGGATAAAAAAGAGGAAAAAATCAAAGCATTTACTAACTTTATAGTAGATGACAAGATGATGAAATTGGCAAAAAATGATGCTATTTTTCTCCATTGCCTCCCTGCATATCGAGGCTATGAAGTTAGTGATGAGATATTTGAAAATCATTCAGAAGTTATCTTTACAGAAGCAGAAAACAGACTCCATATGCAAAAAGGGATCATGGTTTGGCTAGATATGCACAGATGAAAAAAATTATACCCAAAAAGAAAGCGCAATGAACAACAATATAGATTTTGAAAAATTTGGTAAATTCTCCAAGGCTGGACCTAGATATACTAGCTATCCAACTGCATTGGAATTTAGTGAAGATTTTAAATATGAGGCTTATACAACTAGACTAAAGCAAGGGGACGACAAGCTATCGCTTTATGTCCATTTGCCATTTTGTAGAAGCGCATGTTACTTCTGTGGATGCAATGTTGTTTTTACCTCCAAAGAGGAGAAGCTTGATAGATATGTTGAGTATCTCAAAAAAGAGATAGATATCCTCTCAAGCTATATTGATACAAAAAGAGAGGTTATACAGTTTCACTTTGGAGGGGGGACCCCTACATACTATAGTGCAAAAAGTCTAGATGAGATCATTACCTATATCAAATCCAAATTTCCTAATTGGGCAAATGATGCTGAGATTAGTTGTGAGATTGACCCACGATTTTTCAATGAAGAGCAAATGGAGGTATTTGCAAAGCACCATTTTAGTCGTATCAGCTTTGGTGTCCAAGACTTCAATCCTAAAGTTCAAGAGGTAATCCACCGAATCCAACCCTATGAGCTTACAAAACAAGCAGTCGATTTGGTACGCAAATATGGTATCAACTCTATCAATGTAGATTTGATATATGGACTCCCACACCAAACTCTTGAAGGGTTTAAAGAGACTTTGGATTTAGTTTATCTCCTCAATCCAGAGAGATTAGCAGTATTCAATTATGCGCATGTACCGTGGCTTAAAAAAACGATGCGAAAATTTGATGAGACTACACTTCCTCATCCTAGTGTGAAACTTGAAATTTTTCAATACACAATTGACTTTTTCGAAAAACACGGGTATAAAATGGTAGGGATGGATCACTTTGCAAAACCAAGTGATGAGCTTTTTGGTGCTATCGCCAAAGGGGAGTTACATCGTAATTTTCAAGGATACACCACAAAAGGTGGTGCAAATCTCATTGGGATTGGACTCACTAGTATTGGTGAAGGAGTTGATTATTATGCTCAAAACACAAAAGATATGCAAAAGTATGAAGAGTCGATAAAGAGTGGTAAATTGCCTTTAGAGAGGGGGGTTGAGCTTAATTTAGATGACAAGATTAGAAAAGCAGTTATCATGGAGCTAATGGCAAATTTTAGTATCGATATCAAGCGGATTGAGACAACGTGGAATATCAATTTTCACCACTATTTCCAAGACTCAATCTCACAATTAGATGAATATATCGATGCCAATCTTTTGACGCTAACACAAGAGAGACTAGATGTAACACCGACTGGAATGCTTCTGATTCGCAATATCGCAATGCCATTTGATGCATACATGGGAAAATATGCCACAAATAAAAAAAGTTTTTCAAAAACAGTATAAAAAAAGGTTGACGATGGGAGAAGAGAGACAAAATATTTTTAATTTTTCAGAAACAAGTGATGCCTGTATCAAATGTGGTAAATGTATCCCCGTATGTACAATACACCAAATAAACCCAGATGAGACAACTAGCCCCAGGGGTTTTATAGATTTATTAGGAGCCTATCAAAAAGGTGCACTTGAGCTTGACAAAAATGCAAAAGGGGTTTTTGAATCCTGTTTTTTATGCACCAATTGTGTCGATGTATGTCCAAATAGCCTTGCTACAGATATGGTTATCGAAGAGGTTCGTGCAGATATCGCGCAGAAATTTGGTATCGCTTGGTTCAAAAAAGCTTTTTTCTTTTTATTGAGACATCGATTGGTGATGGATCTAGCAATGAAGTTTGGATATGTATTTAAAACTTGTGCTTTGGCAAAAGATGAAAAAGAGCGAGGTCTCTTTGCCCGTTTCAATCTCCCACTTATCAAAAAAGGAAGACTTCTGCCCTCTATGGGAAAAACTAGTTTTCTAAATGCATATCCCGAACAAATCAATCAAGGCAAAAAACAAAAAGTTGCTATATTTATAGGGTGTCTGGCAAACTACAACTATACTTCAATAGGGGATAGTTTGGTTGAGATTCTCAAAGCTCTAGATATAGAGATATATATCCCCAAAAAACAGCTGTGTTGTGGAGCACCTGCATATTTTACAGGAGATAGTGCAAGTGTTGAGTATCTTATAGAAAAAAATCTCAACTATTTTGAAACATTTATGGATGAGTATGATGCGATGCTTATCCCTGAGGCAACTTGTAGTGCGATGATAAAGCACGATTGGGAAGTTTTTTGCAAAAATAACCAAAGAAATGAGCTTGTACCTCGTATCAAAAAACTTTTACCAAAAATACATATGGCAACTCAATGGCTTCATAATAAAACCAATTTAAGTGATATACTCAAAGCAAAAGGGATCACTCTAGATGCTACAGTTACCTATCATGATCCTTGCCATGCTAGAAAAGTGCAAGGAATTTATCAAGAACCTCGCAATCTCTTGACTCCAAACTATAACCTCATCGAGATGAGCGACCCAAACCGATGTTGTGGTTTTGGTGGAGTTACTATACAAACTGAGAAGTTTCATCTAGCACAGCTTGCTGGCAAGCCAAAAGCATCTATGATACAAGATACCAAAGCGACCTATGTGAGTGCAGAGTGTAGTGCTTGTAGGATGCAACTAAGTGAAGCGCTTAGTGATGCAAAAGTTGAAACTATATTTAAAAATCCTCTAGAGCTTATC
>DSAK01000125.1 GCA_011372825.1 Campylobacterota bacterium
GAGCAAGTAGAGTTTAAAAAAGAGCGATTATCAAGCATAGCATCTCAAGAGGTCTCTTGTTTTGTTTCGCCAAAAACGAACTACCGATCTAGAGCAGAGTTTAGAGTGTGGCATGATGGGGATAAATGCAGTTATGCTATGGGCAATGCCGAAAAAAATGGTGTTGTTTTGATAGAGGAGTGCCCTAAAGTTCTTGTCTCCATAGAAGAGAGAATGTGGGAGATGTTAAGAGTGATTAACAAGTCTAATATCCTCAAGCATAAACTCTTTAGTGTCGAGTTTTTGGCATCAACTCTTGATGAGGTTTTGGTCACTTTGATTTATCATAAAAAGCTTGATGAGGATTGGGTAAAAGTGGCTAGGGAGCTAGAGGCGAAGCTAGATATATCGCTTATTGGTAGAAGCAAAGGGCAAAAGCTTATTTTATCCAAAGAGAGTGTTACTCAAAATCTTGATATCGATGGGGTAAATTTTTGGTATCTTTATTATGATGGAGGATTTACCCAGCCAAATCCATTTGTCAATACCCAAATGGTATCCTGGGCCTGTGCAAAAGCAGCTACTATTGGAGGTGGAGATTTGCTTGAGAGCTATTGTGGGTTGGGGAATTTTACTTTGCCCTTGTCAAGATATTTTTCAAAAGTTTTAGCCACCGAGGTGTCAAAACGCTCCATAGCAAATGCAAAAGAGAATTGTCTATTGAATAAGATAACTAATATATCTTTTGTGAGATTATCTTCAGAAGAGTTAAGCCAAGCCCTCAAGCAAGAAAGAGCTTTTAATCGTCTTAAAGATATAGATTTAGAATCGTTTAATTTTCGCTGTGTTTTAGTTGATCCGCCCCGAGCAGGGCTTGATAGTGGCACTTTGGAGATTATCTCATCTATCGAGTATATTATTTATATATCATGCAATCCTGAGACACTCTCAAGGGATTTGGAGATTTTAAGGCAAACTCACGAGATCGTTGATGCTGCTATGTTTGATCAGTTTCCATATACTGAGCATATAGAAAGTGGAGTCTTTTTGAAACTAAGATAATCTCATATGCTCTATCTTGGTGCAGTGGTTTTGAACTACTTTCATCCCCGCTTCTTGCGCTTTTTGAGCTGCTTGGTTATTTACTAATCCTAATTGTGTCCATACTGTATCGATATCACCTCTTGCGATACACTCATCAACTACACTAGCAATCACATCGGGTTTTCGAAAGATATCTACCATATCGACTTTACAAGGGATATCGCTAAGACTTCTGTAGACTTTTTCGCCTAAAATCTCTTCCTCTTTTGGATAGACAGGGATTATTTGAAATCCAGCTTTTTGGAGGTACCTTGCTACCATATTGCTTGCTTTGCTCTCATTGGGAGAACATCCTATAATGGCAATTGTTTTTGTATTAGCGAAGATTTCTCTTATCTCTTTTGCATTGCTATTGACTGTTGGAAATTCACACTCCATATCGTATATCCTTTCTGTAGGTTTGATTTGGCTATAATTGTAGCCAATTCTGCCAATAGGAAAGTTGAAATGTCAATATTAGAAGAGGTCAAGAAAGCATCCAAAAGACTTAATGGAGTTATCCATCAAACCCCTTTTTCGTATGCGCCAATCTTGAGTAGTCTTAGTGGCTACGAAGTCTATCTTAAAAAAGAGAATTTGCAACGCACAGGCTCGTTTAAACTTCGTGGAGCATTCAATAAAATATCAAGTTTAGTAGAGGAAGGTAATACAAAAGGGGTGGTTGCTTCAAGTGCAGGCAATCATGCCCAAGGGGTTGCTTTTGCAGCATCTTATTTTGGACTTAGTGCAACTATAGTAATGCCCGAATCAACACCCCTAACAAAGACACAAGGGGTCAAAGAGTTTGGAGCAAATGTTATATTGCATGGTGCTAATTATGATGATGCTTATGCTTTTGCAACGAAATATTCCAAAGAGCATGATGCCACTTTTGTCCATCCATTTGCCAATGATGATGTGATAGCAGGACAGGGGACAATAGCCCTTGAGATACTTGAGCAAATGCCAAACTTGGATGCCATGGTAGTTCCTATTGGAGGAGGTGGGCTCATAAGTGGTATAGGTATGTGTGCAAAAGAAATTAACCCTAATATAAAAATCATTGGCGTCAGTGCTTTGGGTGCTCCAGCGATGAAGCAATCTTTTGATGCCAAAAAAGTTATAGATACAATTCAGGTACGAACTATAGCCGATGGGATAGCTGTGAGAGATACTTCACCAATGACATTGAGGTATATACTCAAATGTGTTGATGATATACAACTTGTTGGTGAAGATGAGATAGCAAGTGCGATACTTTTTTTACTTGAGCGACAAAAATTGTTAGTTGAAGGGGCAGGGGCTGTTGGTGTTGCAGCTTTGATGCATCAAGACCTCAAGCTTCCAAATGGCTCAAAAGTTGGCATAGTAGTAAGTGGGGGCAATATAGATGTAACAATGCTTTCGCTCATAATTGAAAAAGGGCTTACTAAAAGTGGTCGAAAAATGAAACTTATGGTTACTTTGGTTGATAAACCTGGAGCATTGAAGAGATTTACAGAAATCCTCACTGAAGTTTCAGCAAATATCGTACATATAGGCTATGATAGAACCTCTGTTGATCTTGATTTTGGTGATGCGCATGTCTCAGTTGCCCTTGAGACAAAAGGGGAAGCACACCAAGAGCAAATTAGGGAGCAACTCAAAGCTAATGGATTTGTATTTAGAGAGATAAACTAATGATAGCTTTTGATCTAGGCTCAAACACTTTGCGTTGTGTAGTTCTTGATTGCGCAACAAAAAAAGTGCTTTTTGAAGAGAGTATTGTTGTCAAGACAGCTGATGGCATAGCCACTACAGGCTCTATAAGCAAAGATGCTATAAATAGGGTCATTGAAGCGATAAAAAAGGTACAAAGTAGATACGATATTTCACAAGATAGAGTTAGGGCTGTAACAACCCAAGCACTCAGGAGTGCAAACAATGCTCAAAGTGTCCTAAGGAGCATCAATCAAGCAACAGGTATCGATTTTGAGATTATCGATGGTGATACAGAGGCTAGATTGACCCTATTAGCTGTTCAAGAGCGACTCAGCCAAATTGGCAACGACAAAGGTTTTGTATTGGTTGATATAGGTGGAGGCTCAACAGAGATTATTTTTAGGATGCAAGATGGTTTTATCTCAAAGAGTTTTGCTTTGGGAATTGTCACATTAGCACAAAAATACCCAACTATCAAAGAGATAGAGGAGCAAATCAAAAAAGATACACTAGGAATTAATAAGTTTGTTGGCAAACATATATCTACACAGACAGGACAATTTGTAGCCACAGCAGGTACTCCGACGACTTTAGCGGCGATGAAGCTCGGGCTTGATTATTCAAGCTATGACCGTGATATCATAAACGGGACAATCATCACCACAGAGGATATAGTTGCACAGCAAAAAAGGCTCATTGAGATGGACGAGCAAGAGAGGATCAGGTTTGTTGGGGTTGGTAGAGAAGATTTGATAATCTCTGGTGTGCTTATCTTGCGATATGTGATGGAGGTGTGTGGTTTTGATGAGTGTATTGTTATAGATGAGGGGCTAAGGGAGGGTGTAGCGCTAGAGGGATGTGGATCTTGAGCTTAGAATTTTATTGATGTTTTTAATGATGGCCCTTATCATAAGGTCTCTTTTGGCTGGAGCCAATCTTGGTTGCAGTGACAAATATATATTCTCTGCCAGTGATGGTGACTCGAAATTTTTTTTGTTGGAGATATTTTTTGGCAAAGATGACATCATTGAACATAAGTGACATTTCAGCATAATTGTAGTTTGGTGCTTTGGCACCATAAAGAAGCTCTCCATCGATCCATCTGCTATTTGGAAAACCTAATATGATAGCGCTATTTGCATCAAGATGGTTTTGAACAAGATACATTAAAAATTGTTTATAGTTGATACTAGGGGTTTGCAAAGTCCCTATTGAGATGATAAGTCCAAATCGACCAAGATTGAGTTTTGACATATCATTGATATCGTCTTTTAAAAAAGAGGCTTGCGGAAATCTCTCTTTTGCTATTTGAAGAGCAGAATAGGAGTGGTCGATACCGACTAAATTGAGTTTTGAAAAATCTTCTAAACTCATCATCGATTTTATTATCTCAAATTCATCGCCTCTATTTATACCTAGATTCAAAATATTTTTTCTTTGACTAATCGATACAGACTCAAGAGCTTTTTTATAGTGGTATAAAAAATTTGGCTCTTCATTTTTTTGGATTTTGGCAAATAAAGAGTTGCTTCCATACTTCTCCTCTTTGGATATTGGCTGTAAGGTGTGGAATGAATTGGATGTTTGAAGTTTTTTGAATGTGATTTCAACTAAGTTATTTGACTTGATCGTTGGTATAGAGATTTTACATCCTAGAAGTTCAGCCAAATTTACCCAAGCCTTGAGTCCTCTATAGAGATAATCCTCTCCATTTACTGTTACTATCTCACCATTATAGGTGTGCTCAAATAAATCAGGGTTCAAAACTTCAAAACTACACCAATTGCTTTGTTTGAGATGTGAAGCAAGATAAGTTATTATTTCAAACAGAGAGTGGGTGGTAAATTTCATCACTGTTTATTTTTCCCTTTTGCCACCATTTATCATATCTGAGATTATCCCTTGTTCGTTTCTGTGCTCAGCTATGATTACACCACCAATATGCGCCGCTATAAAAGGTAGCATAAGGTAAAAAGTAAATTCATGAGTCTCTTTGAGAAAACTCTTGAACTCTTTTGATATACCTATCTCTTCATCAAACTTGATGCCAAGCCCTGTAATGGTTAAAATAAAAGCAAAAGTGTAGATAGATATATAAACTCCACTTACCATTTTTTTGTGAAGTGATTTTTCGTCACAATTTTGATAGTTTCTTTTTCCACTGTGTGTGCTTATCAAAACCAATCTAACAGCAACTAAGATAGCAAAGAGATAGCCACCCCAAATATGCCATTGCCATAGTGGTGTGCGGAGTTTTCTTGCCAAGAGCACAGCATCATCTTTGGATATGTCGATATTTAAATTTTGTAGATTTTGAGTTATTATGATACTTGCTTGATCTTTACCCATGACAGTTTTTCTAACGAGTACAGTCGTTGACATAAATACAAATGTCAATGCAAATAACCAATGCCAAATCCTAAATGTTCTAGACCATTTTCCCATCTATTGCCCTTACGGTTGTTGTATATTGTAATACAAGTTTTATTAGCAAATATTACAATCCAACTCCATATATTGCACCATAGTTTTTGACTGCGAAATCTATATCTTTGTCACCTCTACCAGAGAGATTGACTAAGATATTTGAATTTGCTCCTTTGTTTTGGGCAAGTTTTATTGCATATGCTACGGCATGAGCCGATTCGATAGCAGGGATAATCCCCTCGATTCTTGAGAGTCCAAAAAAAGTCTCCATAGCTTCGTCGTCGTTAATAGTGACATAATTGACTCTTTTGATATCTTTGAGATAACTGTGCTGTGGGCCAACTGATGGATAGTCAAGACCACTAGCTACTGAATAAACCTCTTGGGGCTCTCCAGCCTCATCAGCCAACATATATGACTTGAATCCATGCATTATGCCAACTTTCCCTTTGGTCATAGTAGCGGCATGTTCGCCCATAGTCTCTATATCTCTTCCAGCTGGCTCAAC
>DSAK01000158.1 GCA_011372825.1 Campylobacterota bacterium
AACTCCTATCTTGCCAACTGTTGAGAATGTCCATGCTTGAAAACTATATATCCTTCGTGCTTCAAATAACATTTTCACATAATCACTAGCATCTGTGTTGCATGGAAGACCATATTCAAGATAACCAGCTAGATAATATCCAAAGCGGGGATTTAGTTTGTCATCTCTTGCATCGTATATTGCTTGAAAGTAGGGGTATAAGAGGGTAAAATCACCCAATCTTTGTGGAGGTATAGTGTGTCCAGTTTGGGGGGTGATAGTCAGCTTCTCCCATCCTAATCCAGCTTGCAAATCCCATCTCCTATACAGGTAAGATAAAAAACCCTTTACATAGAGTTTCTCTTCTGTAAATTCTTTGAAATCGAGATTTGAATAACCACCTTTTATCCCAAAGTCGACAAAATAATGACGCCAATTGAGAAATGCAGGTTTAAAAAATTCAATATCAACAACTTGCTCTTTTGGAGAATAGCTAGTGGTGAGAATTAATTTTTGTGCATTTCCAAGGAAGTTCCTTTTTGTTAGTTGGGCTTGAACGCGTGGACCAACATAGGTATCGTATCCGATACCACCACTAAAGTAGTAAGGTTTTGTTATCTCTTTCAAGGTGATATCAATAGGGATTTCATTAAAAAATTTACGATCAACTCTTATGACTATATTGTCAAATGCGTCAAGCTGGTTGAGCCTCTCATACATTTCATGAACTTGCATGGTTCCAAATCGTGACCCTTTTCTTGCTTGAAGACGGGAGTGTATAACTTTTGGCTTGATTGTCTCAAGACCTTTTATGTTTGTGTCACCAAAAGTACACTTATCCCCCTTTTTGAGTTTATATACAACTTCGGCACTATAAGCTTCTAAATCGACATACGCTTTTGTATCAAGATCATAACTACAATACCCCTTAAGGAGTAATTGGGCTATTATATCGGCTTTTGTTTGGGTGAAATTGGAGGCACGAAAAATATCTTTTGGTTTTAATCGGATCAACTCTTCTATAGGAAAATCAGAATCAACCTCTACAGTTTTTACTTTAACGGGTCTATTTTCTTCTATTGTTATCGTGATATTTTGATCGTTTTGTACTATCTCGAACCTAGCTTCATAGAACCCTTCGGAGCGAAAAAAACTCTCGAGTGAAACAGGGATTATCTTGATAAGTTTTGTATTTATCGTTGGTGTTTTATCTCTCCAAAAAAATAGCATCTTAGGTCGTTTGATCTCTAGAGCATTTTCTATAGCGCTTGTTTCAACGATTTTATTTCCTTGAATGAAAGCATTTATTAATTTTGACTCTTCTTCTCCATAGAGTAATGTTGCAGATGTGACACCGACTATTACTAAGCGTTGCCACATGGTAAAAATCCTTGAGTTTCTAGTGAATATATTCTATCACTTACCCAATATGCCAAATCTAAATCGTGAGTGATAAGAAGAAGCGCTTTATTGTTTAGCTGCTTAAGCAAAAGCTTCATTACTTCTAGTTGGACTATGTTGTCTAGTGCGCTTGTAGGCTCATCACACAAGATTAGTTTTGGCTCCATTAGTATAGCCCTTAGGATACTGCATCTTTGTAGTTGCCCACCAGAGAGTTCGTGTGGCATTTTTGAGAGTAAGGCGAGCGAAAGTTGCATTTGGTTGGCTAGTTTTTCTATATTGTGAGTGTGTGCTACCTCTTTAATCTGGTGTATGATAGTGTAGCTAGGATGAAAAGAGCTATAAGGATCTTGAAAAACCCACCCAATGCTTGATGTCTCTATAGTCCCACGAAGTGGTTTTAGTGTTTTTGCAATCAGCTCAAAGAGTGTCGATTTGCCGCTACCACTTTTGCCAACTATCGTGACTACTTCACCCTCGTTTATATCGATAGAAAAATTGTCAAATAGCAATTGATCTTTGTCGTACCCAAAGCTCATATTGCGAATTTTTGCTACAATGTTTCCCATTTGTTACCTGTTATTTTTTTGAAACATACCATATTATTGTGTTTTGTTTGTGTCAAGAGCGAATTTGTCCTGAACCATAAATCTTAAATTTGTATGTAGTTAATTCATTGATACCCATAGGTCCTCTTGCGTGTAATTTGTTTGTAGAGATACCAACTTCTGCTCCAAATCCAAACACACTCCCATCTGTAAATCGGGTACTAGCATTGATATAGACACAAGCTGCATCGATTTGATCAAGAAAATACTCTGCTACAGTATAATTTTCTGTTGCAATTGCTTCAGAGTGACCTGAGCCAAACTCTCTGATATGCTCTATAGCTTCATCTACACCATCAACTATTTTTAAATTGAGGATATTAGCAAGGTACTCTGTATCGTAGTCCTCGTAGCTTATAGGTGCAACAGGGATAATCTCCAAAGTCTCTTTATCCCCTTTGAGTAGTGTCCCATTAGCTCTAAAGGATTCATAAAGTTTTGGCATGATTGTTTTTGCGATGTTTTTGTCTACTATGAGGGTTTCCATAGCATTACAAACACCAGGACGTTGGCATTTTGCGTTGATAGCAATCTTAATTGCACTATCTATACAAGCATCCTCATGGATATAGGTATGACACAACCCTTTGTCGTGTTTTACAACTGGAATTGATGAGTTTTTTGAGATATAAGAAATGAGTGCTTCGCCACCTCTTGGGACAATCAAATCGACATAAGCATCCATGGTGATGAGCTTTGCGACACCTTCACGTGAACTATCAGGTAGTAGTGAGATAATCTCTTTTGGTAGATTGTTTTTTAAAAGAACCTCCTGGAGAATAGTTGCGATAATTTGATTTGAATACTCTGCTTCCTTGCCCCCTTTGAGTATCGCTATATTTCCACTTTTAAAACATAGCCCCCCGACATCACTAGTGACATTTGGTCTTGATTCGTATATTACTGCAACAACCCCGATGGGGACTGAGACTTTCTCTATTCGCAAGCCATCATCATTGACCCATCCCTCAAGAACTCTTCCAACAGGCTCTTTTAGTGCTGCTATCTCTTGGAGTGAAGTTGCCATAGCATCTATCCTCTTCTCGTCAAGCCATAGCCTCTCTATCATTGATTCTTGAAGATTTTGCTCTTTTGCACGCTCTACATCTTTTGTATTCTCTTTGAGAATTCGTGCTTTATTTTCTCTAAGGGCATTTGCCATTTCTCTTAGGATTCTATTTTTCTCTTTTGATGGAAGTGTTGCAATAGTTGGCATAAGTTTTTTTGCTGTTTTTAAAAATTGTTCCATAATTATCCTTTATTGAAGTAGGTCTTGTACGCTTTGTAGCGGATTTTTTCCTTCAAAAAGCATCTTATATACTTCAGTAGCAATTGGCAGATAGATGTTGTGTTTTGTTGCTATGAGATGGAGTGCTTTTGATGTTGGCACACCTTCAGCCACTTCACCTAACTCTTCTAAAATCTCATCAAGAGTTTTTTTGTTTGCTAACCCAATGCCTACACGATAGTTACGAGAGAGAGTTGAGCTTGCAGTGAGAAACAAATCTCCAGCCCCACCAAGAGACAAAAAGGAGTCTTTTTTTGCACCAAAAGATTCTCCAAATCGTGTTATCTCAACTAATCCACGAGACAAAAGGGCTGCTCTAGCATTGTTCCCAAGCAAGAGTCCATCACATACACCGCCAGCTATAGCAATCACATTTTTATACGCACCACCAACCTCTTCGCCGATAACATCACTACTTACATACCCTTTGATAAAATTTGGAAGAGCATTTGCAAATAGATGTGCTAAATCGATATTTGTTGAACTAACATTCAAGGCTGTTGGGAGTGATAATTGTACCTCTGAAGCAAAAGATGGCCCAGAGAGAAAAGCCAATCTCTCTTTTGGGATAAATGTCTCATATACTTCATTGAGAAATGCACCAGTAGAGACCTCTATTCCTTTTGCAGCCACAAGGAGGTTTTGGTTTTTATCTTCAAAATTTGACTCCATCCAACCCCTTACAGATTGTGCAGGAATTGCCATTACGATATTAGGGTATGCTAGGGCAGTGTCAAGTGAAGCAAAATTTGGGATATCTTTGTGTGAGCGGGAGGTGATTACGACTTCATTGTTTTGGGAAAAAGCATGATAAAGGGCTTGCCCCCATTTGCCAGCCCCGATGATTGCTATACGCATAATTATCCTAGTTTAGTTTTGAGTAGAGCATTGACCTTAGCTGGATTTGCAGCCCCTTTGCTCCGTTTCATGATTTGACCAACAAAAAAACCAAAAAGCTTATCTTTGCCACTTTTGTACTCTTGTACTTTGTCATCATTATCTGCTAAAACTTCATCAATGATCTTCAAGATAGCCTCATCATCATTCACTTGAGCAAGTCCTAGTTGTGAGATGATTGCCTCTATATCTCTTGATTGGTTTTCCATCATAAAATCTAAAACTTCTTTGGCACCTTTTCCAGATATGGCACCATTTTCAATTTTTTGAACAAGCAAGGCAAGAGTATTGGCATCAACAGGAGATTTTTCAATATCAAGCGAAGCTTTATTGAGTCTTCCTAAAAGCTCAGAAGTGAGCCAAGTGATTGCAGATTTTGGAGTGATATTGTGTTTGAGCATATCTTCAAAATAGTAAGCCATCTCTTTTTGTGAAGTTATCACAAGGGCATCTTCTCTTTTTATGCTCAATGTTTCTATGTATCGTTTCACCTTTGCATCTGGAAGTTCAGGTATATTTTTTGCAGCTTCCATCATCTCTTTAGTGACAATGACAGGCCTGAGGTCTGGATCAGGAAAATAGCGATAATCAGCACTATCCTCTTTGCCTCTCATACTTTTTGTTATACCCTTTGCAACATCCCACAATCTTGTCTCTTGAAAAACCTCTTCATTGTAGATACCATCTTCGTATGCTTCTGTTTGTCTTGCAACCTCAAAAGCGATAGCAGCAGCGACAAATTTGAATGAATTGATATTTTTTATCTCAACCCTTGTGCCAAATTCTTCTTGTCCAACAGGGCGTATAGATACATTCACATCACATCTAAATGAACCCTCTTGCATATTTGCATCGCTTATATCAAGATAGCGAACAATCGCATGGAGTTTTTTGAGGTATGCTACAGCCTCCTCACTACTCCTCATATCAGGCTCACTTACTATCTCAAGGAGTGGCGTTCCAGCACGATTGAGGTCAACTTTTGATATAGAACCTTCGTGGATATTTTTACCAGCATCTGCTTCAAGGTGGGCACGGGTAATCCCTATCCTTTTTGAAGTGCCATCTTCAAGGTCTATAAAAAGCTCCCCGTCAGAGACAATTGGTATGTCAAATTGACTGATTTGGTATGCCATAGGGCTATCAGGATAAAAATAACTTTTTCGATTAAATATAGATTTTTCATTTACAGTGGCATTAGTAGCATAACCAAATGACATAGCTTTGTTTACTGCTTCGATGTTCAATACCGGCAATGCTCCAGGGAGTGCTAAACACACAGGACATGTATTACTATTTTGGCGATGAGCAAAGCTTGTAGCACAAGAGCAAAAAAGTTTGGATTTGGTGTTGAGCTGGACATGTACCTCTAGTCCAATGACAGTTTCAAATTGCATATATTTCCTTCTTGGTTATTGCATGATAAGTTAGATGATTATAGCTAAACATGATTTAAAATCACTTTGATGGTACCTTGTGATATAATTATAT
>DSAK01000156.1 GCA_011372825.1 Campylobacterota bacterium
AAAAGGATTTTATTTTTCAAACGGTTATAATCCGATTTTGGTTACAATAATAGCAGAAATAATATACTATTTTAGGGACTACTTCCCATTTAACAGGTTTAAAATGCACAAAATAAAGCAACAAAAAAAAAGGTATCGTCAAAATGTAGCAGCTGTGATACTTTCACATCGATATCCTGATATTTGTGAATTTTTTGTTGGACAACGAAGTGGTGAGAAAAACCGTTGGCAATTCCCGCAAGGGGGGATAGATGCAGGAGAGACTCCAAAAGAGGCTCTTTTGCGGGAGTTAGAAGAGGAGATTGGCTCAAGTAATGTTGAGATTATAGGGGAATTTCCACGATGGATTTCTTACGATTTTCCTCATATAGCAACAACGAAAAAATACCCCTTTGATGGACAAATACAAAAATATTTTTTAGTCCGCCTCAAAGAGAAGACCCAAATCAAATTAGATGCTTTTGATGTCCCAGAATTTGAAGCTTATCAGTTTGTCACTTATGCTGAATTATTTCGAAAAGTTACTTATTTTAAACGACGGGTTTACCGTCAGGTAATTCACTATTTTATGAAAGAAGGGTTTATTTAATGTTGTTAGTACACAAATATGGTGGCACTAGTGTTGGAAGTTTGGAGAGGATTGAAAATGTCGCTTCAAGAGTTTCAAAAGCAAGAGAAGAGGGTCATGATTTGGTTGTGGTTGTATCTGCTATGAGTGGTGAGACAAATAAGCTTATTGAGTATGCGCACCATTTTACACCAAATCCAGCCAAGCAAGAGATGGATATGCTGCTAAGTTCTGGAGAGAGGGTTACTGCTGCTTTGTTATCTATCGCACTTCAAGCAAAAGGGCATGATGCTGTAGCAATGACAGGACGACAAGCAGGCATAGTAACCGATACAAGCCATACTTATGCAAGGATAGAGACTATAGACCCAACTGCTATGCAAAATGCTATTAAGCAAGGTAAAATAGTCATCGTTGCTGGTTTTCAAGGTGTCAACAAAGAGGGCAATGTAACAACCCTTGGTCGTGGAGGAAGTGACCTCTCAGCAGTAGCAATAGCAGGAGCATTAAGTGCTGATGCATGTGAGATATACAGCGATGTTGATGGAATATACACAACAGACCCACGCATAGAGCCAAAAGCGAAAAAACTCGATATCATCTCTTACGATGAGATGTTGGAGATGGCTTCTTTGGGGGCAAAAGTGCTTCAAAACCGCTCTGTTGAGCTTGCAAAAAAACTCAACATCAAACTCTATGCAAAAAGTAGTTTTAGTGACAACAACGGGACATTAATTACAAAGGAGAGTGCAAATATGGAAGAGGTATTGGTCAGCGGTGTGGTGCTAGACAAGAATCAAGCAAGGGTAACATTGCGTAATGTTTCAGATAAGCCTGGAATTGCTGCTGAGATATTTACTAAGTTAGCAAAAGAGAATATCAATGTTGATATGATTATCCAAAATGTTGGGATAGATGGTGCCACTCATCTAGGATTTACTGTAGCACAAAATGAACTCGAACGCGCAAAAAAAGTGATTGAGAGTTTTGACCATGATATTAAGGGGATGGATTTTGATGAAAATATTTGTAAAGTTTCAGTAGTTGGAGTAGGCATGAGATCTCATGCAGGTGTAGCAGCTCAAGCTTTTAGTACATTAGCAAGTAGTAATATCAATATTGAGATGATTGCAACCAGTGAGATAAAAGTCTCAATGGTTATCAATGAAAAGTATGGGGAACTTGCTACCCGAATGTTGCACGAAGCTTACGGATTGGATAACTAAATATCATGCAAAAACTTTTAGCGTGGACTTTGCAAAGTATTAGAGATGAGGAGTCTGATTTCTCATGGATGGAGGAGAAACGATACGACTGGACCCCACTCATAAAAAGTGTTTTGGAGCGCATCGTACAAGGGCAAAGTGTACTTATACTTACCGATCCACCCAGACGATGGTTTGGTCATTATATACAAAACAAAATCAACGCAACAATCAATAACCGACCATTTTTGCCTTTTTATCAAATGACAAGGATGTTTTCGATGCTAGAAGATATCCAAAGTGCCCAAGATTTAGCTCTATTAGAGGACATGCTCGATATCTCATTTTCAAATGGCTATTTTATTTGGTATATAGGCGAGGGCACTCATCCCTTTACGAAGTTAGTCTATCGCAATGAAGAGAATTTTTTATGGATTTTAGATGATCAAGTACAAAATAGCTTCTTTTTGAAGGGTAGTGATCCATTGCTTGATTTGAAGCTAATCCAGCTTTATAAACTTTTTGATAGCACTATTACTGCGGTACTTTTTGGTGAGCTTGAGCTTGAATCATGAAACTTATTAGTCAGGTTATCATCTCTGAGGATATAGAAGGGACTATAGCAAGTTTAGAAGCGTTAAAAACAACAGAGTTGTTTATCAAGATTGTCAAAGAGGATAGATTTCTTATCGAAGATGCAAAAATCGCTATAGAAAAAGCGCATATTACCCATGAGGCTACAACTGTTCTTATCCTTGCAGGAAAAAGTTTTGAGATGGTGGTTCAAAATAAGCTTCTCAAGATTTTAGAAGAACCACCACCAAATAAGATTTTTATCCTCGTAGCAGCCCAAAAAGCAACTATTTTGGATACAATCAAATCAAGATTACCATTATATATCGACCAGACTCAATCAGCAGTCAAAAAATCACCACTAGATATGTCAACACTCTCTTTGGCTACACTGTATCAGTTTATACAAAGCTCACTGCATATTTCTCAAAAAGATGCAAAAGAGGCTTTGGAGCTTATCATCTTAGATGCTATGAGGAGTGGGTGTTATGATTTGGATGAAAAAACATTGATGCTTTTTGGGAGTGCAACTCGTGTATTGGGGGTCGGTTCACCGCCCGTGTTTGTCCTCTCAACTGTTTTGCTTAAACTATTGGCACGCAAAAAAAATAGACATATTAAAGGAGCTCATAATGCAGCTGTATAATATGGGCAAAGTAGAAAACAAACTAAAAGTACTCCAAGAGTTAGGGGTCGATAGTGGTGGCATATCTATCATGGCATCAAAAATGGAGCTTTTTTGGATATATATCAAAGAGCTTCGCACACCTGCTGTAAATATACTCAAACAAGATGCACTTTCGATAGGGGCAGAGCTTGCAGTACCAAGCGGTGTCATAATTTGCCAAAAAGAGTATTTTGATTGTATTTTGATAGGGACTAGAAAACACATCGAGCAACTTGCACGCAAAGAATTAGCCCAACCATTTGGGTTAAAAGAGGTTGCACATAGGCTCAAAGAATTGCTCAAGCAAAAAAAATATCCACCTAGAGTAATGGGGGTTGTCAATCTCAATAATGATAGTTTTTACCCTAAGAGTCGTTTTGATTCACAAAGCGCTATAGATGCTATAGCTGAGATGATTGAACAAGGGGCAGATATCATTGATGTGGGTGCGGTTTCATCGCGACCAAATGCGCCCATAGTTAGCAAGCAAGAGGAGATGAGTAGAGTTGCCCCCCTTTGTGATGCAATTTTTGCATCAAAACTCTATAAAAAAGCTATTTTTAGCATAGATAGCTATACTCCTGAAGTGGTTGAATATGCACTCTCTCGAGGTTTTGGTATCATCAATGACATCACAGGGGCAACACAAGATGAAATCATATCTTTAGCCCTTAAATACAAAGCAAAACTATGTATCATGCATATGCAAGGCACCCCTCAGACTATGCAAAAAAATCCACAATATGACAATGTGGTGTTAGAGGTGAATGATTTTTTTGAGAAGCAAATTGCAAAATGTAAATCAATGGGGCTTACACGAGATGATATCATTCTTGATGTCGGAATAGGATTTGGAAAAACATTAGAGCACAATTTAGCACTCCTGATTAATTTGAGGCAATTTACCCATTTTGGATGTGAAATTTTAGTCGGAGCAAGTCGTAAATCGATGATAGATATGATTATCCCCACTCCAATAGAGGAGAGATTGCCAGGGAGTTTAGCCCTTCATCTCAAAGCGCTAAGTGAAGGTGCTTCAATTATCCGTGTTCACGATGTAGCAGCCCATACTCAAGCAATGGCTATTTGGCAGAGGCTTCATTGATGCTTGCCCTTTTGAAAAAGATGTTGTGGATTTTGGTGTTGGGATTTGTTTTTTTGGTATTTTTTGTTGTGTCGATTTATTATTTTTTTGCACTCAAAACCAACTCATACATATATGATGATATCGAGACAACTCCCCCCAAAAAAGCCGCATTAGTACTAGGAACTTCAAAATATGTATCCAAAGGTAAGGAAAACTATTTTTATACTTATCGCATTAGAGCCGCTGCTGAGCTGTTTAAGAAGGGGAAAGTAAAAGCTATTTTAGTATCTGGCGATAATGGTACAGTGTACTATGATGAGGCTACTACTATGCAAAAAGATTTAATCAAGGCGGGAATTCCAAGTGAATATATCACTCTTGATTATGCAGGATTTCGCACACTTGATTCTGTTGTGAGAGCAAAAGAGATTTTTGGGATTGATGACTATATCATCGTTTCACAAAAGTTTCATCTCCAAAGGGCATTGTTTATAGCTCATCAAAAAGGTTACAAATCTATAGGCTTTGCGGCAAAAGATATACCAAAAACAAAAGCAGCATATCGTATGAAAGGTAGAGAAATCTTAGCAAGGAGTATGGCTTTTTTGGATTTGTATCTACTAAAAACTGAGCCAAAATTTTATGGTCAAAAAGAGTCTGTGAGGTATAAAAATTGATAACCCAACAAGAGTACAAAACAAAGATAGAAATTTTAAAAAGATGGGCATATGCCTATTATGTAGAAGACAACCCAATAGCAAGTGATGAAGAATATGATAAACTCTATCATGAGGTGCTTAATTTTGAGAGGGCAAATCCAAATCTTGTAGATACTACTTCACCTACACTTCGCGTTGGCGGAATCATCAAAGATGAGTTTAAAAAAGCAAAGCATATCAAGCGAATGTGGAGCATGGAAGACGTATTTACCAAAAGTGAGCTTGAAGAGTGGGTAGCTAGAGTAGAAAAAAATATAGGCAAAGTAGAGTTCTTTTGTGAACCAAAATTTGATGGTGCGAGCATGAATCTTATCTATGAAAATGGGCTACTCAAGCAAGCAATCACTAGAGGAGATGGAGAGGTAGGCGAAGATGTAACAGATAATGTCCGTACAATCCGATCAGTTCCACTTGAGATAGATTATGATGGACTTATCGAGATACGAGGTGAAGTGGTAATCAAAAAAGATGATTTTGAAGCTATCAACGAAGAGAGATTAAGCAAGGGCGAAGCTCTCTTTGCAAATCCTAGAAATGCAGCTGCAGGAAGCTTAAGACAACTTGATAGCTCTATCACAGCAAAGCGAAAACTCGTCTTTTATCCATGGGGGCTTGGTGAAAACACTCTAGCTCCAAATAGTCTCTTTGAGAAGATGAATTTTGTTTATGAGCTAGGATTTTTATCCCCTCCTATGAGGGTTAGGTGTAACTCCGTAGAAGAGATAGAAGTATCTTATCAAAAGCTTATAAGCAAACGAGATAGTATCCCCATGATGATGGATGGGATGGTTGTCAAAGTTGATGATATTAGCCTTGCACAAGAG
>DSAK01000136.1 GCA_011372825.1 Campylobacterota bacterium
GCATTATAATGCAACAATTAAAAACATATGCACTTTTGACGGGACTAACGCTACTATTTATATGGTTTGGTGGTCTTTTAGGTGGTCAAACTGGTATGGTAGTGGCGTTTTTGTTCGCTGCTGGGATGAACTTCTATGCATATTTTTATAGCCACAAAAATATCTTAAAACACTACCAAGCAATACCTGTTGATAGGAATCATGCAACAGGACTCTATAGAATCGTAGAGAAACTAACCCAAAGAGCAAACTTGCCTATGCCACAAATCTACATAATTCCCGATAGCACTCCAAATGCATTTGCGACAGGTAGAAACTATGAAAATGCTGTCGTTGCAGTCACAGAGGGGCTACTTAATCTCATGGATGAAAATGAAGTAGAAGCAGTTGTTGCGCATGAGCTTAGCCATATCAAACACTATGATATGCTTATTGGGACTATCGCTGCTACGATAGCTGGGGCGATTGCTATGCTAGCAAATTTTGGGATGATGTTTCGTGGTGGCAATGAGAGGCCAAACCCTATCATTATGTTTGCGCTAATGTTTATCATGCCACTTGCAGCAAGCCTTATACAAATGACTATTAGTCGTAATCGTGAGTTTTTGGCTGATGAAGGTGCTGCTAGAATGACGGGCAACCCTCAATGGCTACAAAGTGCATTGTCAAAACTTGAACACTATGCAAGACAAGGCTCTATGCAAAACGCCGATCCACAAACGGCTCATATGTTTATCATTAACCCATTTACTGGGAAAAATCTCTCTTTTAAACAACTTTTTAGTACCCATCCAACAACACAACAGAGGATTGCTAGACTAGAAGAGTTAAAAAAACTGTGATTTATCCTCTACAAAAAGGTTTGCAAATATGGCACTCTCAGCGCTAGCGATACAACTCACCTCTGGATGTCTTCCTAGCGACTTAGAGCCTGAAGACCTTCACATCTTAAGCAAACTTGAGCAACTCAAAGCACTTGAAATTAACGATAAAGGGCTAACTAGATTATCAAGTCTCTATCGCATTGGGACTCTGTATATGAGCAAAGATGGCAGAGGTTTTGTCCAAACAGAAATAAAAGAAGAAGGGGATTTGCTTATAGAAGCAAACGACCTAAGAGGGGCAAAACATGGCGATATTGTAGTTGCAAAACGGATAATTGCTCGTCGTGGACGCCCAACTGGTAAGATTCTCTTTGTCGCCAAAAAAGCACACCTTTATATCCTTGCCTATACTAACAAAACAATCACAGGTGAATTTCAAATCATCGATATAAAAACTGGTGAACCAACTCAAGCTATCATGAAAGGGGTTGATTTAAGTCTACTCAAACTAGGCACTGTTTTGCAAATTGATATTGACGATAATCAAGTCATAGAGATACTTGGCACCCTTGATGACCCAAAGGTTGATGAGAAAATATCCCTTTTACTCTATAAGAGAAAAGATATCTTCCCAGAGCCTTGCATAAAGCAAGCAAAAAGTATCGAAACTTCTATAACACCGCAAGACTATCCGGATAGAATCGATTTGACCCATCTTAATTTCTGCACCATAGACCCAGTGACAGCAAAAGATTTTGATGATGCGATATATTTTGACAAGGACTCTTATGCCCTTTATGTTGCAGTTGCTGATGTGAGCCACTATGTCCCTTACTTCTCCCCTATAGACAAAGAGGCAAAAACTAGAGGATTTACTACCTACCTCCCCCACAAAGCATTTCCGATGATCCCAAGAGAGCTTAGTGAAAATATATGCTCACTTAAGCCACGCGAAAATAGACTAGCTTTTGTCGCCAAAATTGTACTTGACAAGCAAACATTGCAACCGATAAAAGAAGAATTTTTTGAAGCAGTTATACACTCAAAATACCGTTTCAATTATGACCAAATAGATACTCTCATCGCCACAAAAGGGGACAATGCTTCAGGAGTTGTCACAGAGCTTTGGGAGGATTTAGGAGTGCTATATACTATCACTACCAAACTCAGAACAAGTCGCCTTAAAAAAGGTTTTGACTTTAGAAGCGAAGAGATAAAACTCACTATCGATAGCAACCACTTACTTACAAAAACACAAGTAGAGACTGGTACTCCGTCACACTCTTTGATTGAGGAGTGTATGCTTCTAGCAAACCAAGCAGCAGCAAAAAGATTTACTGGTGAAAATGATAGTATTTTTCGTATACATGAGCCTCCGCAGCTTGCAAAAATTGAAGCACTTTTGAGTGAACTAGCTTCTATCGGGCTTTTTGTTGAGGAGTATGAAGACTCTCCATCACTTATCCGTGCCATCCAAACAGAAGCTAGCAAGCTAGGGATAGAATCTCAAGTTGATAGCATGGTTATAAAATCACTCAAACAAGCAACCTATAGTCCACTTAATGTTGGGCATTTTGGGCTAGGCTTCAAACACTATAGCCACTTCACCTCCCCTATCCGTCGCTATAGTGACTTGATTTTACATCGACTCATCAAGGCTCAAATAGCAAACGACACGCAAGAAAATGAATACCTCTTAAGAAACATCCAGCCACTATGTGCAATGGTGAGTGAACTTGAGAGAGAGACAACTAAATGCGAATGGGATTTTAGAGATAGAAAATTTGCAAGATGGGCAACAACTAAACAAGGAGAGTCGTTTGAAGCATTGGTTATAGAGACTGGAGAGAGTGCAAAAGCTATCCTTTTAGGAGAGATACAAGGTGTATGCGTCAATGTGCGAGGTGAAGGGTTGATGCTCTTTGATACTATTGAGGTAATTATCAAAGAGGTCTCTATCGCGCATACTACTATCATGGCAACTGCTACACAAAAACTAAAGGGGATAGATGTATCAAAAAGAGTTTGAGGCAATCTTGCAAACCAATCTCCCAAAAGCTCTCCTTTTGTATGGAGAAAACGATTTTGCAATAGATGAAATCATCAATATCTACATAGATAGGCTTGATGTCTCCCAAAGTGTAGCAAAGTTTTATTTTGAAGAGTGGAATTTTGAACAAGCCAAATCCCACCTTACCCAAAATTCTCTTTTTGGTGGGGTGAATCTAGTGCTAATCAAACACTCAAAAACGCTTCCAAAAAAAGAGATAGAAGCCCTTATTGGTATGACAAAAACAAGCCAAAACAACTATCTTTTATACGCTCACTATGGCACCCCTAAAGAGGTGAAACCACTACTAACACTCTTTGGGAATAAAAGCGATGCGGTCAATGTCCGTTTTTTTGAACCAAATCAAAAAGAAGCTATTCAAACAATAACTAAAGAGGCACTAAAACTCTCCCTTGATATAGATAACTATGCTGTAGGAAGGCTAGCACTTTTACTAGAAAACAATCTCTCACTTTGTAAAAATGAACTTCAAAAACTCACTATCTTAGATAGACCAATTACCGCTGAGGATATAGATACTTTAGTCTATTCGACTGCCCCTCTTAGGATTGAGAAACTTTTAACCGATGTCTTTCAAAAAAAACCAATCATCCCCACTATAACCACACTTTTAGCTTTGGGTGAAGATGAAAATGACTTATTAAGGGCAACCCAAACATTTGCTAATCAGATTTTTCTCTTTCAAGCTTACATCAAGCTCCATGGGCACCTTGATATATCTGCAATACTCGGGTATCGTCCACCAAAACATATCGAAGAGCAAAAAGCCTCTCTAGCAAACAAGATAAAAACACCTGCATTACTAAAGATATTGGAGTATCTTCTCTATAGTGAACTCGCAATTAAAAAAGCTCCAAATACACAAAAAGAGGCTTTACTCTACACGATGTTTGTCACTATCCAATCATATCTTTAAGCTATTTTAGATATAATATCTGCTTAAAAATTCTTGCTCAAAGTGCTTCAAATAGCACGATGGGCTACAAACCAAAGGAAATAAATGAATTGTTACGAAACATTGTTTGTTGTAAAACCAACACTCACCGAAGAAGAAATCACTTCACAAATTCAAAAAGTCAAAGATGCTCTAGCTAAAGAAAATGGAACTTTGCTAGCAACAAATGACATGGGGATGAGAAAACTTGCTTATCCAGTAGACAAGCACCTAAGAGGCTACTACACAGTTTTTTACTACCAAGTAGATGGTGCAAGTATCGCAGAAATCGAGAGAAATCTAAAAGTTAATGAAAATATTATCAAATTCCTCACTATTAAATACAGTAAAAAACACGAGGTAAAACAATTTGATAGTTTGGTAGAAAAAGCAAACAAAACAGTTGCCACAGAGGCTTAAATCTAAGCATCCAACAAAGGAACTAACATGTTCAACAAAGTAATACTAGCAGGTAACCTTGCAAGAGATATCGAAGTGCGATACAGTGGGCAAACTGCCATAGGCAATACTGCTATCGCTACAAACCGTAAATACAAAACATCAACGGGCGAGCTAAAAGAAGAGGTAATGTTTATCGACATCACTTTTTGGGGCAGAACTGCTGAAGTAGCTCATCAGTATCTCAAAAAAGGGTCGCAAGTATTGATTGAAGGGCGATTAGTTTTGGATAGTTGGACCGATAAAGAGGGGCAAAAAAGAAGCAAACATTCAATATCAGTTGAAACATTGCAAATGTTAGGGGGGAGAGAGGCAAATGCAAATAGCTACAACCAACCAGCACAACAACAACCAGCACAACAACAAGCCCCACAACAACAGTCGCACCAAGTGCCAGAGATAGACATCAATGATGATGAGATACCATTTTAGGAGAAAAAATGACAAGAGAAAGAAAATATAAAAAAAGACATTGCAAATATTGTGAATCAAAAGTTGATTTTATCGACTATAAAGATATAAATGCATTGAAATTTTCGCTTAGTGAAAGATTCAAAATCATGCCGCGAAGACTTACAGGTAACTGCAAAAAACATCAAGAACTTGTAGCAACAGCTATCAAAAGAGCTAGACAAGCAGCGCTCATTCCATATATAGTAGACAGAAAGAATGTTGTTGAATCACCGTTTGACAGCATAAAATAATTTTTGCCAACCCAATCTTCATTGGGTGGCAAACTCTTCAAGCTTAAAATCCTACAAAACATAAATATCCTTTTATATAGATACATTAAATCTTCAATGCAAAACTCTTTGGTGACAATCTAAAATAGTCATCTTTTATTACTTCTTGAAGCATTCATCATAACAACTTGCTCTATCAATCTGCAAACATAAAACAACACACAAACAAAACGACTTATGATTATTTGTGTTTTTGTACTACCTTTATAAAAAAGATAGTCAAAAAAGAGGTAAATACTCACTATGGATGGCTTGTTTTCGATTTTATCGAGATTGTAAATGATTAAAATAAAATTGACAAACTATTTAGCAAGAGCTAAACGAATCTTGTCATATAGAGACAATATATCCCCTTTTTTTGCATAAAAACTATGTGTATTGGCTATCAAGTGTGCCGATGATTCCATAATGTCCTCAGCTACTTTAAGTCCATTTTCCCTCATTGTAGCACCCGTCTCTACGATATCTACGATAGCATCAGCAAGTCCAACTAGTGGTGCTAACTCTATTGAGCCATAAAGCTTAATCACCTCTACACCTACTGCTTTTTTTGCAAAATAGTTTTTTGTGATATTGACCATCTTTGTCGCTA
>DSAK01000035.1 GCA_011372825.1 Campylobacterota bacterium
AACAGAAAATTTTGAAGGCTTAGCACACATTAGTGGGGATAGATTTGTGATGATAAGCGATGACAGTAGTAGCTCATTTCAAAAAACAATATTAGTTTATTTTGAAGTATTACCTACTGCAAGATAGGCAATACTTCAATTAGCATGTCGTGCAAATGTCCATTTGAAGCAACTATGCTTTTGTTTGCAAAATGATACTTACAACCACCCAATGAAGATATCTTGCCACCAGCTTCCTGAAGGATGATTGCACCCGCTGCAACATCCCATGGCTTGAGGTCAATCTCATAAAAACCGTCAACTTTACCTTGAGCAAGATAACACAAATCAAGAGCAGCCGCTCCAAATCTCCTTATGTCTCTTATATGTGGCAAAATCTCTCTCATGGCATCTATTACCCACTGGTATTCAATCCCTTTATTGACTTTTACATACGGAAAACCTGTAGCGATAAGGGCTTGTTGCAAAGAATCAGTATTGCTTGTATGTAGTGCGACACCATTACAATATGCCCCTTGATTTTTTTGTGCTACAAACATCTCTTCTAATATCGGGTTATAAACCACACCAGCAACCCCATCGCCATCGCAATACATCCCAATAGACAAAGCAACATGTGGCAATCCATGTATAAAGTTTGTTGTCCCATCAATAGGGTCTATATAGATTACTTTACCTTTTATATCTTCACCACTATAACTCTCTTCTCCCACAAGCTGATATTCTGGGAAATGTTTACTCAAGAACTCAATGATATAGTTTTCTGTTTGCACATCATACTGTGTGACTAAATCAACAGCCCCTTTGTGCCTTATCTCTTTTGTAGCATGAAATCCCTCTATGATAATCTTGCCTGCTTCATATGCTATATTCTCTAGTGTTTTTAATATACTTTTCATCCACAAAGTATAGTATAATAAAACTATGAAACAAACTATCTTTAGTACTATAATCATAGGATTTCTTTCACTTGGCATCTACTATGGTCTAGTAGCATACTTCAATGCAAAAAAGCATCAAGCCTACTCACAAGAGCTTGCTAGTTATCATAGTGTGGAAAATATCTTAGAGTACAAACTACAAAAACTTGCTAATATTCTCTCCTTGGGGCTTATCGATAATGAAACCGTCAATCAATACAAAAAGATTCAAGAGAAGCAAACGCAGCATGAAAAACAAGCAACTTATTTTGCATACTTATCTTTAGGTTTTTTATTTGTAGCTATTTTGCTAAGTAGTTTTACACTTAAAGCAAATCACTCTATCTTGGTTTTGAGCATAAGTGGAGTTTTTGTCCTTGGGATTGGTGTATTAGCCCCCATAATGACCATGATAATACAAAAAGATATTGATTTGATAGGAAGGATTGTCTTATCCTTTGAATCAAGAAGCGTAGTGGGGACTATAGAAAAATTGTTCGCTCAAGAGGAGTGGGTCGTTGGTATAGCGATATTAGTCTTCTCTCTTTTGTTACCACTTGGAAAACTACTATCACTATTTTTACTTTCATTTTTCTTTTCTGATCCATTGATACACAAGTTGGTTCATATTTTTAAAATTATAGGAAAATGGTCAATGGTAGATGTGTTTATAGTAGCGATTTTTTTAGTCTACATAACAAGTGGCAAGAGCGATACCACTCAAGCCTATAGTGGTATTGGTCTATACTTTTTTCTAGGATATGTCATTATTTCAACAATAGCGACAATCCAAAGTAAAAAGATGTTGCAACAAGCAACATCTTGATATTTTACATCCCAGGAATGCGTGGTATTTTGCCCAATTTTGAATTGCGACAATACCATCCCCACCCTAACTTTATCCAATGTCCAATAATCGGCATAGGTACCATCATGGCTCTTTTTGTACTCCTATATACAAATGCTGCACCATTACCGATATCCATAACACACAATATATTAAGATGATCAATATAACTCTTTTTGTCATTTGGATTTGTGATATTGTGTGCCACATTACGCGCCATCACCTCAGCGACATGCCCTTGTTTTGCCTTCCATTCGGGTGAACCTAGCAACAACGCACTATCCCCAATAGCCCAAACATCTTCAATTCCTTCAACTTTATTAAACTCATTTGTGATTATATACCCAGCATCACTGAGTGGCAAATCAGATGAAGCAAAGACATCGTGTCCCATACCAGCAGCGGTAAAGATAGTCAAATCGCTATTGAGTTTTGTGCCATCTTCAAAGAGTATCCCATCACTCTCAAATGAAGTTATTTTTGACCCTACTTTTTTATTGATTTTAGTCATACCAAGCATCTTATCCATCATAACAAGAGCTTTTTCACCCATCTTTTCGCCTGGCTTTTGCATAGGTGCAAAAAAAGTAAGCTCAAATTTATCCCTTAATCCGATTTTTTTAAGATAGTTATGAACATTAAACATCACTTCAAAGACAGGTCCGCCACGCACTGAAGATTTATCCTTAGGGTTGCCACCAAAACCAAAAGCAATCCTACCTCCGCCCTCTTGAACTAGTTTTTCTATTTTGACCCTCATCATCTCAGCCTCTTCTGGCTCGCCACAAATAGAGAGGGTATGCTCTTGCATACCTTCGATTTTAGTTTTACTATGCCCGATAGCTATAATGAGAGCATCGTATCCATCAAGTTTTGTTCCATCTGTGCAAATAGCTATTTTTTCTTTGGCCTTTATCTCTTGTATCTCTTTTTGGACAAATTCAAATCCATGAGCTTGTGCCAAACTTGCAAGTGGAATACTCACATCTTCGCGACTCTTTTCTCCCGTTGGAATCCAAATCGATGTTGGATAGATATAAAAATAATCTCTTTGACTTACTAATGTAACTTGATGGTTATTTTTTCGCAGATAAATTGCAGCTTCAACGCCAGCAAATCCACCACCTAATATCAATATTTTTTTCATTGTTTATATGCTCCTAAAAAGTGATGTTCATCAAGAGCAAAGAAAGTGCTCTTGACATGTGAAGAGTTACGGTTTTAAGAGATCTACTCTTGGATAAACAAACACCGTTTTGCGTTCAACAACTATATTTTCTGGATCATCAACAGCATAAGCTCTGATGGTAATTGGAAGTGGGACATCTTTTCTCTCATCGTTTGCAAGTTTAGCATGCGTCTGAAGAACTACGACTGTTTTCTTTTTTTGTCCTGCTCCTATTTTAAATGGCTCACTTGGTCTTTTGATCTTGATATCGTCATTGTCAACAACTTCAAAAAAGTAAGTATGTTCTTTGCTATCTGTATTTGCAAACAAAAATAGATAGTCATTCTCAACTCCGCTAGCTGGAAGCAACTTATAGAGTCTAGTTGTTTTATTGATATTTAAAAGCATATTCTCTTTTGTGCTACCCATTGCAAAGAGTGCAACCAAAACGATGGTAAGTACAGCAAAATATGCCAACACTTTTGGTCTAAAGTATTTGGTTTTCCCTTCATACTTTACAGCCTCTTTTTCACTAGACCAACGCACCAAAGACTCTTTCCCAAGTGCGCCCATAACTTTAGTACAGGCATCAACGCACTCCAAACAGTTGATACACTCAAGCTGAAGCCCTTTTCTGATATCTATATGTGTTGGGCAGACAGTAACACAGCTTTCACAGGTAGTGCACTCGGCACTTGGATTGGCACTAAGAAGCTCTTTTTGTTTTGAAAATTGCTTAGTTCTATCAGGTCCACTACCTTCATATATTTCACCACCACGTACAGGGTCATAAACTGCCATAACGGTATCCTGATCATAAAGAACCGACTGAACACGGCTATAAGGACAGACATAGATACAAAAATTCTCTTCTATGAAGACAATATCAACAATCAAAAAGAGTGCCAATCCCACAACAAAACCAATTAAAATAGGATGTTCAGCAGGATTTACAATATAAGCAAAAAAATCACTAGGCGGAACAAAATACCACATAAAATTTGATGCTGCTACAAAAGCCAAAGCAGACCATATGAGTATTGCAACTACTTTTTTTACTTTGTTGCTTGCTAAACTCATATCAGGCTCTTTTTGCTTATTTGTGATTCGTTTTCTAAGTCCTAATAATTTTGTCTCAATCAAATCACGATAAATAACTCGAAAAATTGTATGAGGACAACTCCATCCACACCACACACGACCACCAATAGTTGTTAATGCAAAAATTCCCAAAAACAACAACATAAGCAAAAATGGCATCAGATAAAGCTCTTGCATATCAAAAGCAACTCCTGCTAAATGCAATTTTTTATGATCGAAACTCAATAAAAATAGTTGATTTCCATTGATTTTAATCCATGGTATGATTAGTGCCAAAAATGTGATAACTACATAGACCCAATATCTTTTTATACGATAGGGTAGCCAATTTTTGAGATACTGTTTGGTTTTGCTTTTTTCTATTGCTGCTTCCATTGCTAATTTTCCTCTACTGTTGTGCTGTTTGCTATTTTCTCAAAAGGACAAATGAGAAGTTTATCGCTTGCCTCTTTATGAGTTGTTGCTTTATTTATCTCCATCCATGAACCATCGATTAGAGATTTCATATCCCTTGATTCGATGTAATCCTTCAGAGAACTCCTACTAACGCCAAATTCTCTTGCGATAGCACTGACTGTTTTTCCTTCTTTGAGCTTTTCGATGACAAGAAGACTGATGGAGTCAAATTTAGAACGCGATTTGCTCCCTTTTGGTCGTCCAATTTGCGTTGATTGTACTTTTTGTGCCTCACGCAAATCATTTAGCAAGGGCAAAACTTGTGCCACACTAGTCTCTTTGGTAATGAGTGCAAAGGGAGAAATGGTATATATATCAACGCCTCTACTCAAAAAACAAGTGATGATTTTAACTAATTCTTCAACTTGACTACTTAAAACACTCAAGCTTTCAACTATGATACCGTCTCCTGCTTGAAGTGTGTGGACAAATGACTCAAACTGCTTACGTTCCTCTATTGGTCTGCTTTTTACAGAGTACTCAACCACCTCTTTGTCTATCATAATTTGTTGTGACAATGAAAAGGAGATAATAGATTGTTGTTGCTCAGACAAATTACTATGTTGTGAGGTTTGTCGCAAATAGGCATAAAACATCTATCTTCTCCTTTGTCATGTAGGATATAATATCTTATCTGATGATAAAAGTCAATATATTTTTGATTATTTTCGTCAGTTATTTTATTTTTTCGTCAAAAAAGAGATTAATCAATTTTGTGATACAATATTTTCGTATCTAGACAAAGAGGTTTGTGTGTAATTAACCCGTCTTGATGAAAATGTCCACCCAAAAATGGTCGCTGTAGGGGTACAAGAAAAGACAGTACGAAGTATTACAGCAAGTGGTATCATCTAAATGAGCTAAGAGGCGTATGATGCAGCAGTAAATCATACTGCAAAAAGGTCCCGTCGTACAAACTGTTATTATGAGGACAAAACAAACAAGCAGTCTTATCCCAATGTGTCATCTGTTGACACTTTAGTGTATCTCAGCAGATATAGAAGAGTTACCAAAC
>DSAK01000161.1 GCA_011372825.1 Campylobacterota bacterium
AAAAAGACAGGGTGTATTGCAGTTTGAAGAAAAAAAAAAAATTCGCAACAAACATATAAAGTTAAAGGGGTAGAGATGAGAGGATATGTTGAACTTTTTAAAACTTTCCCTTTGATTAGGTCACTATCGCTTATCCAGCTCATAGCATATTTTGTAACATGGTTTTCCAATGTTGCTATCTATACACTCTTGTTGCAAGTTGGTGCTTCTCCTTTTACTATATCGCTTGTTGTTGCCATCCATTTTGTACCCACCATTTTACAAGCACCTTTTAGTGGGGCTATCGTTGATAGGACTAGACCTAAAAAACTCATGGCTGTACTGCTTATAGTTGAGTGCCTAAGCACACTAATGCTTTTAAATATCACCACCAAAGAAGATATACCCTTGTTGATGCTTTTAGTATTTTTAAGGATGGGTGCATCTGGATTATTTTTTGCAACTCTAATGTCACTTTTGCCAAAAATTATTTCAGGCAGGAATCTCCAAAAAGCAAACGAAATACACTCTATCATTTGGTCATTGACCTTTTCTCTTGGGATGGCATCTGGAGGAGGGGTTGTGCACCTTTTTGGTGTTTATGTCGCTTTTGTTATTGATGGTTTATTTTTTGTAGTTGCATTTTTATTACTTGTGCGTCTTGAGTTTGATACAAATATTTCAAAAACAAATCTATCTTTTTTTGGTTCTATAAAAGAGGGGATAGAGTACCTTAGGAGGCATAAGCTTATCATCCATTTGATGATTTTACATAGTTTGGTTGGGTTTACAGTATTTGATACTCTTGTGACTCTTTTGGCAGATTTTTATTATCGTGAAGTCATATCTATACCGCTTGCAATTGGGATAACTAATAGCACAAGAGCTGTAGGACTGATGGTGGGTCCTTTGATCATAGGAAGCCTAATAAATAAAGAACGCCTTTTGTTACTTCTGCTGTTTCAAGGGGCTGCTATCATACTTTGGGGTTTTGTGCAAAAAGATTTTCACATGGGACTTGCTGGGATGTTTCTTGTTGGTTTTGGCACAACCACACTTTGGTCTTACACTTATGCATTGCTGCAAGAGAGAGTGGCACCTAGATTTCTAGGGAGAGTGATAGCTTACAACGATATGCTATTTATGAGTGTCACGGCTATAGTTACCATATTTATAGGTTTAAGTGCAAAAATCATTGGACTTGAGAATATATCTTATATATTAGGGGTAGCTTTTTTAGTTAATGGTGCTTATTATAGACTAGTTGTTTATCCAAAAATAGAATAAATCTTTTTTTGATAGAATTTATATTATGTTAACCAATGACAAAAATTAAGCCTGATTTAGGCTATTTGAGCAGCTATTGCTATAAATAATTGCTATAAATACAATAAAGAAGTAATCAAATGATGGCTAATTGCTTACAATGACTTAATTAGCTCTTTTATTTGCCACATTTTTATAATCTCAGCACCAAAAGCGCAAACACTCAGGCTTCGTTTTATTCATCGGATGCTTCGTGTTTGCAGAGCAGATCAGTAAGGTCCTACGATGAATCCAATAAAGAAACATCTATAATAAGATTTCTGATCACTATCGTGAAACTTTCTTCGAGCCCACCCTCCCCCAATATAGAGAAATAAGTAAATAGATATTTTTTAGTATCAAAATTTATTTTCGATACTCTCTTTTAAATTGTTTTAGTCCTTTTTTATCATAATTTTGGTAAAGTATCAAAATTTTTTAATCCGAGGCTTATATATGATATACAGTGTTACAGATATTCAAAAAATTCTCCCCCATCGTTACCCTTTCTTGCTTGTTGATAGAATTACTGAGCTAAAAAAAGAAGAGCTTGTCATTGGGTACAAAAATATCTCTATCTCTGAGCCTGTATTTCAAGGTCACTTTCCTGACCACCCTATTTATCCAGGTGTTATGATACTTGAAGGGATGGCACAAGCTGGAGGGATACTTGCTTTTGAGAGTATGGAGATGTCCAAAGAAGAGGCAGCGCAAAAAGTTGTCTATTTTATGAGTATAGATAGAGCAAAATTCAGATCGCCAGTTCGCCCTGGTGATAGACTAGAATATCATATGCATGTTGTTAAACACAAAGGTTCCATATGGGTACTTGAAGGCAAAGCGTATGTCGATGGCAATTTAGTAAGCGAAGCTGAACTAAAAGCCATGATAGTGGATAAATAATGAACCGCATCCATCCAACAGCAATTATCGAAGATGGGGCAAACATCGCCAGTAGTGTTACTATTGGTGCTTTTAGCTATATAGCCTCTGGGGTAACTATAGGCGAAGGGACAATTGTTGGAACACACACCCTTATAGAAGGGAAAACAACTATTGGCAAATACAACCATATCTTTTCTCATGCAACCATTGGTTCAATACCTCAAGATTTAAAATATAATGGAGAAGAGGTAGAGTTAGTCATTGGTGATTATAACCGTATACGCGAACATACCCTACTCAATCCTGGAACTGCTGGTGGAGGAAGTATAACAAAGATAGGAAATCGAAATCTTCTCATGGGTTATGTCCATTTAGGACATGATGTTATTATGGGAAATAATTGCATCCTCGCAAATGGTGCAACACTTGCTGGTCATGTAGAGATTGGTAACTTTGTCGTCATTGGTGGACTTACCCCCGTACATCAATTTGTCCACATAGGTGATTATGCAATGATAGCAGGAGCTAGTGCATTGGCTCAAGATATTCCACCCTATTGCTTAGCTGAAGGTAATAGAGCTGTACTAAGGGGTCTTAATCTGACAGGACTAAGACGCAATATATCAAAAGATGAGATAGACCCCCTCAAAAGTGCATATAGAGAATTATTTGAGCAAGGTAAACCTCTAAAAGATGTAGCACAAAGACTCTTTGAGCAAAGTGAAACTCTAGCTGTAAAACATATGTGTCAATTTATCTTAAATTCAAAACGGGGCATACCTTTTGAAAGGAAACAATCATGATAAAAAAAATGTGTAGTTTTTGCAAAACAACGCATGAAACAGAAGATAACCCTTTTGTAGCTGGAGACGATGCATATATTTGTGCAAATTGTGTAGTTTCTGCCTATAAGATTCTCTTTGGTGATGAGGATATGGCATACAAAGAAGATATTGAGTTGGAGATTTTTACTCCAAAAGAGATTTTCTCTAAACTCAACGAATATGTCGTAGGTCAAGAAGGTGCAAAAAAAACACTAGCTGTTGCCGTTTACAACCACTATAAACGGATTTTTGATAGAGATAATCCAATCGAAGATGATGATACTCAAATCGCAAAATCAAATATTTTATTGATTGGACCAACAGGAAGCGGCAAAACACTCTTAGCGCAAACTATCGCTAAGTTTCTTAATGTTCCTATTGCGATAACTGATGCTACTACCTTGACTGAGGCTGGCTATGTTGGTGAAGATGTTGAAAATATACTTACCAAACTTTTTCAAGCTGCTGATGGGGATATCGATAAAGCTCAAAGAGGGATTGTATTTATTGATGAGATTGACAAGATTGCCCGAATGGGTGAGAATCGCTCTATCACAAGAGATGTATCAGGCGAAGGTGTACAACAAGCTCTTTTAAAAATCATAGAAGGTTCAATCGTCAACATTTCACCAAAAGGTGGCAGAAAACATCCTAATCAAGATTTCATCCAAATTGATACCTCAAATATACTATTTATTTGTGGTGGTGCTTTTGATGGATTAAGTGATATAATAAAAAGACGCTTAGGTGCAAACATCTTAGGATTTGGACAAGAAAAACGGAGTAGATCTGAACAAGAAAATGTAGTCAAATTTGTTGAGCCAGATGATTTGGTATCATTTGGACTTATCCCAGAGCTCATTGGTAGACTTCATATGGTTGCTACACTCGAAGAGATTACCAAAGAAGATATGGTAAGGATATTGACCGAGCCAAAAAACTCACTCGTCAAGCAGTATCAAAAACTTTTTACTATTGATGGTGCCATACTTACATTTGAAGATGATGCCCTCCTTGAAATTGCAAGCAAAACAATTGCACGCAAAACTGGTGCTAGAGGATTGCGTTCTATCATGGAAGAGCTTTTACTTGAAAGTATGTATGAATTGCCAGAGCTTGACGGATACGAAGTGATTGTAACAGCAGATGTAGTAACAAAGGCTTTAAAACCATTGTATATAAAAAATAAAAAAAGTGCTTAAAATATATAACTAAAAAGGGAAAACAGATGTTTAAAAAAATAATTGGACTTTTTTCAAGCGATTTGGCTATAGATTTAGGAACAGCTAACACTGTTGTGTTAGTTAAGGGGCAAGGTATCGTTATCAATGAGCCTTCGGTTGTCGCTATCCAAAAAGATCAAAACAGCAAAAAGAGGATATTGGCAGTAGGAAAAGTCGCAAAAGAGATGGTTGGAAAAACACCAAATAACATCAAAGCGATTCGCCCAATGAAAGATGGAGTAATAGCAGATTTTCATACCACAGAGCTGATGATCCGCTACTTTATAGAGCAAGCCCTCAAGAGAAAGACATTTTTTAGTCCTCGCGTTGTTATTTGCGTGCCATATGGGATTACGCCTGTTGAGAGAAAAGCAGTCAAAGCATCAGCCCTTAACGCTGGAGCTAGATATGTGTATCTTATAGAAGAACCTATGGCTGCTGCAATTGGTGCAGGCTTACCAATAACTGAACCAAATGGAAGCTTAGTTGTCGATATCGGTGGAGGGACTACTGAAATTGGCGTGCTTTCCCTAGGAGGATTGGTTCTTTGCAAATCTATCCGTGTGGCTGGAGATAAGCTTGATCAGGATATCATTGATTATGTAAAGAAAAATTTCAATCTATTTATAGGTGAGCGAATCGCTGAAGATTTAAAAATCAAGATAGGCACAGCAATCCAACTAAAAGAAGAGCTTAAAACTATAATTAGCGGGCGTGATCAAGTTGAAGGGAGCTTGACCTCTGTTGAGATTACAAGCGAACACTTAAGGGCTGCTATGAAAGAGCCTCTTGAGAAAATCAGTGAAGCACTCCTGTCGGTCCTAGAAGAGACTCCGCCAGAACTTGCAGGCGATATCGTAAAAAATGGTATTGTACTTACTGGAGGTGGTGCACTCATTAGAGGAATTGATAAGTATCTCTCTGATATCATAAAACTTCCAGTTTATGTTGCAAATGAACCGCTTTTGGCGGTCACAAGAGGGACTGGAAAGGCACTAGACCAGCTTGACTTACTACAGCAAGCAGCATATGAAAACTAAAATTGTTCGCTTGATTCTTTTGCTACTAGTCTTGGTAGCACTTGTTGCTCACGATTCAAAAACAGTAGAGCTTATTTTGAGGTTTTTTAATCCTATCAAAGAATCGTACCAAAATGCAGTCACAAGCAGTTCTGAAACTATAGATAAATATTTTTTCCAAGCAGAAACAATCTCAAAACTCTCTGTAGAAAATAAACTCCTTCAAAAACAACTTTTAGATCAATCTCACTATATTAGAC
>DSAK01000155.1 GCA_011372825.1 Campylobacterota bacterium
AGATGGTACAGAATTGATGAGTTTTGAGTGTGAGGCTGGAAATATCTCCAGCCTCACACTCAAAACTCATCAATTCTGTACCATCTTCAGCTGTAACTGTAACAGTACCAGCTTCTTCAAGCACGAATGTAGTTGGGTGAGAACCGTACTCTTCGGCTTTTTGAGCCATCAGGCCGATATTTTGCATTGTTCCCATGGTTGCTACATCAAATTGTCCATTTTTCACACAATCAGCTACCATTTCAGCATGGAACATTGCGTAAGTAGAGTCAGGGATAACGGCAACAGTCTCTAATGCAGCTCCTGTTTTATCCCATTGTTTTCCACCTTCTCTTACCACTACAGGCATAGAAGCATCGATAATGATGTCATTTGGAGCATTGAAATTAGTAGTCCCTTTGTCAGAATCAACCATTGCTATTTTCGGAGCATCAGCATCAACTACCGCTTGGAAAGCTGCTTTTATTTCAGCTTCTTTTGGGTGGCCTTTAATCTTTTTCTCTAAATCACTCATACCCAGATTTGGATTTACGCCAACTTCTTTAAATACATCTGCATATTTAGCAAATACATCTGCAAAGAAGATTTCAAAAGCATGCCCAAACATAACCGGATCAGATATCTTCATCATTGTTGCTTTTAAGTGAAGTGACCAGATAAGTCCTTTTGATTTGGCATCTTCTATTGTTTGCTTGTAAAATGCTCTTAATGCTTTTACAGACATAAATGTGCCATCAAGCACTTCTCCAGCCAATGCTTGGATAGTTGTCAACTCTTTTCCATTTATTGCAATTGTTACTTTTTGGTCTTTATCACAAGTGATTGATTTCTCATTTGCAAAAAAATCACCTTGTCCTGCCATATGTGCAACATAAGCTTTAGAGTTTTCAGAAAATGGCTTAAGTTTGTGTGGGTTTTTCTTCGCAAAGTTTTTTACTGCAACTGCCGCTCTTCTATCAGAGTTTCCTTCTCTAAGTACTGGATTAACAGCACTTCCTAAACAAGTAGCATACTTAGCTTGTATTGCTTTTTCTTCTTCTGTTTGAGGATTTTCAGGATAGTTTGGTATATCGTACCCTTGAGATTGAAGCTCTGCAATACAATCTTTGAGCTGACCAACTGATGCTGAAATATTTGGAAGCTTGATGATGTTTGCCTCTGGTTTTTGACACAGTTCACCTAGCTTTGATAGCTCATCTTCTGCTAGACCCATAGCTGCCAAAACTCTCCCTGCAAGTGAAATATCACTTAAAACTACCTCTATGTTTGCTGCTTTTGTAAATGCATTTACGATAGGTAAAAGTGAATAAGTTGCCAATGCTGGAGCTTCATCTATCTTAGACCATACAATTTTTGACATACTTTCGTCCTTTATGTTTGTTATATGTAGTGAAAGTGTAACACTTTTTTTGGTTTTGTGTGTTTATTTGTTAAATTAGAGAAAGATATAGCACAAATATGTTTCTTAATTACACACTATAAGTGTCTAATACTTCCCTATACTGCTTTAGGCAAAGATATCTTGAGGTTGGATTGCTTAATTTGGGTATATATCTCCTCCCCGACCCGCAAGCCTGACTCTATAAGCACATCTATTTTGTCGCTTTTAATATGAAGCTCCAAAGGGTGTTCTCCTGGACAACCTACCACTAAAGATAAGAGTTTTTGCAATAGCTCTTTTTCAGACTCAATATCTAATATAAGAGATATTGCCTTCGGCTTCTCCTTAACCTCCAGGGGCAACTCCTCTTTGATAAATTTTATTTTTTCTTTTTTTGCATCTTTGAGGCGGACAATCTTGAGTAGATTAAAACGGATATTATCGCTATCTTTTGTGATTTTCACCTTAAACCCTATTGGCTTACTCAAGTCAAACTCTTCTTGTAGCTCCTGAAGCTTATCTTCAAAAAGCATCAATTCTATAGTCCCATGTAAATCCATGAGTGTGATGATTCCAAATTTATTCCCTTTTTTTGAAATCTTCTCCTTGATCTCTTCTACTTTTCCAACAAACAATGCATGTGAGCCATCGGCAATTGTTTCGATATCTGAACTTAGGGTATAGTCTATATCATCAAGCAGCTCTTTGTAAGTATCGAGCGGATGACCTGAGACATAAAAGCCTAAAGACTCTTTTTCCATTTGTAAAATATGCATCATTTCATACTCATCAAAATGTGATATCTCAAGGGTTGCAATCACCATATCTTGGTTTTCTCCAAAGAGCGAACCTGCTGCCATCTTTTTCATTTGTGCCACTTTTGCTGCTGATTCTAAAATCTCTTCAATTTGCACTAACATCGCATGTCGCGAATATCCAAGCTCATCTAATGCTCCTGCTTTTATAAGTGACTCTATGACTTTTTTGTTTACTTTTGAGGTATCAATTTTAGATACAAAATCTTCGAGTGAGGCAAATTTCTCACCCCCTCTAGCAGTAAGTATTGATTTTACTGCTATATCTCCTACCCCTTTGATAGCACCTAATCCAAACAAGATTACATCTTTGTCTTCATTTTTATCAGCGACAAAAACCAAATCTGAACGGTTGATACTAGGAGGTAAAAGTTCGATTTCCATCTTTTTGAGTGCATCTACATATTTGACTATCTTGTCTGTGTTGTCTTTTTCAAGCGTTAAAAGTGCTGCCATAAACTCCGCTGGATAAAAACATTTTAGAAATGCTGTATAAAAAGTGATGATAGCATATGCTGCTGAGTGGGATTTGTTGAAGCCGTATCCTGCAAATTTGACAATTAGCTCAAATAATTCTATTGCTTTTGCTTCATCAAAACCTTTACTAACTGCCCCTGCAGCAAAATCCTCTTTTAGTTTATCCATTTCTGATTTGATTTTTTTCCCCATTGCACGGCGGACAAGATCGGCTCCTCCTAGGCTAAAGCCACCAATGGTTTGGACTATCTGCATAACCTGCTCTTGATAGACGATTACTCCATAAGTTGGTCTCAAGATAGGCTCAAGCTCTGGAAACATATAAGTTATCTCTTTTCGACCATGCTTCCTCTCTACAAAGTCATCTAGCATTCCTGACTCCATAGGTCCAGGGCGATAGAGTGCCAACATCGCTATAATATCCTCAAATTGAGATGGTTTGAGCTTTTTGGCTAAGTCCTGCATCCCTTCTGATTCGATTTGAAACAATCCAAGTGTTTGACCAGTGCTGATATAATCGTACACTTTTTTATTGTTGATATCCTCAACAGCAAAATCGATTCGCTTGCCGTATCTTTTCTCTACTAGCTTATTTGCCTCTTCAATTACCGTAAGAGTTTTTAGCCCCAAGAAGTCAAACTTGATCAAATCGACTGCTTCTAAATATTTACCACTATATTGAGTAGCAACTGTATCGATTCCTGTTGGCTTAAAAAGGGGGGTTTTCTCCCATAATGGCTCATTGGAGATCACCACTCCTGCAGCATGAGTTCCTGCATTGCGATTGAGACCTTCTAGCGCCTTGGCAAACTCCCACACTCTAGCTGCCTGTTCGTCGCTTGCTATTAGCTCTTGGATTTTTGGCTCTTTTTTAAATGAATTCTCCAAATCGATCCCCAACTCATCTGGTATAAGCTTGGCAAATGAATCAGCTTTTGCATACGGCATATCAAGTACCCTAGCAACATCCCTGATGACCCCTTTTGCTAGAAGCTTACCAAAAGTAATGACTTGAGCCACATTGGCTCTGCCATATTTTTCCACAACATAGTCTAAAATCTCTTGGCGTCTAGCTTGGCAAAAGTCCATATCAATATCGGGCATCGATACCCTCTCTGGATTCAAAAATCTCTCAAAAAGCAAATCATAAGGCAAGGGATCAATATCGGTAATTTTGAGTGAATATGCTACAAGCGAACCTGCCGCACTCCCTCTTCCAGGGCCAACTGGTATCCCCATCTCTTTTGCTGCTCTGACAAAATCCCAAACTATCAACATATATCCTGGAAATTTCATATTATTTATGATGTCTATCTCTACTTCGAGTCTTTGTTTGTATTTGTCATGTTTTTCTGATGGGATATATCGCAACCTATCTTCGAGCCCTTTGCGGGCTTGGTAAGCAAAAAGAACTTTATCATTTTCGAGCGAATACTCTTTTGTAGGCTCTGGAAGCTCAAGTGAAACTTCTCTTGCGCACTCTATAGAGAACTTAAAATTTGGTGGTGTTGGATTGTCTAGCTTTATCTCTAGATTGCACTTGTCAACAATCTCTTGTGTATTTGAAATAGCTTCTGGTATATCAAAAAACAAAGCCTCCATTTGCTCTGGAGATTTGACATAAAACTCATGGACCGAATGTTTTAATCTATTTGGGTCATCATATAGTTTATTCATCGCGATACACATAAAAGCCTCATGTGCATTTGCATCTTCTTGTTTGTTGTAGTGAGTATCGTTGGTAGCTATGATTTTTATCCCTGTCTCTTTTGAGAGTCTGATAATCTGCTCATCAATCCTATACTGATCGCCAATCCCATGTCTCATAAGCTCGAGATAAAAATCTTCACCAAATATATCTCGATACTCTAGAGCTATTTTTTTTGCCCCTTCGTAACCTTTTGCTCCTAAATTTTTATTTCTCTCATTTGTATTGAGATTCCAATTGACCTCCCCTTGCAAACAAGCAGTCGAACAAATCAAACCCTCTGAATGCTCTCTAAGAAGCTTTTTATTTATCCTTGGATAATAATAAAACCCTTCTAAATAAGCTTTTGAGCTTAGATACATGAGGTTTTTATATCCAATTTCATTTTTCGCATAAAGACACAGATGAAACCTCTGTCTAGTACTTTTGTCCATTAGATCATCACTATTGTGCAAATAGCACTCCATTCCGATGATTGGCTTGATTCCTTCTGCTTTCATGGTGGTATAAAAATCAATAGCACCAAATAAATTTCCATGGTCTGTCATCGCGACAGATGTCATCCCTAAAGCTTTGATAGTTTTTGCAAGTGCTTTTATCTTGTTTGCACCATCAAGCAAAGAGTATTCGGTATGGAGGTGTAGATGGGTAAAATTGGGTTTAGACATACAAAAACTCTTTGATATTTATTTAATATTTGTATGGACTATAGCAAAAATGGTCTAAAGAGTTTCTAAAAAATTTGAAGTTATCTAGACAAGAACATTCCTCTTTTGATTTGCACTCCTTGAGCCATATATCATCTTCCCAAACACCACTTGCAACATTGAAACAACCGATATATTCACCAGCTTTTTAGCATAACGCCACCTATCTCATCTTTTCTACTATTGCGCAACTTCAAATGACTAAATCCATATTTTCATGTTTTACAAACCTCACCTATGCTAGATGAGCCATCCTTGCAACCAAAAAATCGACACAATATATCCCCTCAAAATTTGCTATGTTGGTTACTATCTATACAC
>DSAK01000110.1 GCA_011372825.1 Campylobacterota bacterium
CGCTAAAAAGGCAACGCTTTTCATTTGATATATTCACTTCCTTTCAAAGTAAAGATAGTTTTTTAAGTTTGTTTTTGAAGCGGATAATTTTAACTATACTATAATACAAAGGAGATGATAAAAGTATGAAAAATATTAAAAAAGCTATAATATTTTCTATGAGTTTAGCTACTATCATAGCACTTTTCATTGTATTTTTCTCAAATAGTTCCAGACAGGAAAACTTAGATAACTGGATTTATGACTATGTTAATTATACAAACTTGCATGAATACTCGAAAGGAGAGTCTCAGAAGATTGCAATAATTGATAGTGGAGTTTCAGAGGGTTTATTGTCTAATGAAAACTCTTCTTTTTCCTTAGTGTCAGACAATGCACATGACATTAATGGGCATGGAACTATGATGTACTCCATAATAAAAGGTTATGAAAAAGAAATCATAGGCATTAGTCCTGAAGCGGATATTATAAATATAAAAATTTTTAATGTCGATGGATCTATAAAAAAAGAAGAGTTGTATGAAGCTATAAAATTAGCGATTGAAAAAAAGGCAACCGTTATAAACTTAAGCATTGCAGGCTATAAGTATGATGAAAAGATAGCTGAAATTATTAAAGTAGCTGTTAAAGAAGGTATAACAGTAGTGGCATCTTCTGGAGATTATTCAGATGAAGAGGTTATGTTCCCTGCTAATATGGATGAAGTTGTTTCTGTTGGAGCGTTGGGAGAAGAATTTGAAGTGCTGAGCATGACTAGTGGAAAAGACTTCACAACTATAAATGCTCCTGGAGAAAACATTTTAACTTTAGACAACAACAACAAAGTATTTCTTTCATCAGGAACTTCTCAAGCAACAGCACTTATCTCAGGGTATGTTTCTTTGCTAAGAGACTACGCCTATAAGTCAAAAAAAGAAATTACAAACACCGATATATTAAATTACTTGAATCTTATAAAAAACGATAAAATAAATTATCACGAAGGATTAGAAAAGATAAATTCTCTTCCTGATTAAATGAATAACCTTATATACAAGGCTACAGAAATGGATCTCAAGTTCTTCGAGGAGGCTCGTCGTGTGGGGACGAGACCCCACGTATGTAAGGTTTCAAAAAAAGTAAAACAAGTGGATCGTCTTTTCCTGTACAATCGGTTGTCGAAAACGGACTTGAGAAGTTTTGTCTCAAGTTCCCCGTTTTCGGCATTGCCGAGGGGTAAGGAAAAGGTCGGAGAGACAAGGAGGAAAGGGTGGAGATTTTTCGAGAGGTTTTTTCGAAAAATACTACCCGTGCCTTGTCTTCGAGACAGAGAAACTATGGCTTCAAAAGTACTCTTATATATAAAGAGTGAGAGTATAAAAGCACATTAAATAGGCATAGTCCTTGTGATATCAATGGGTTGAAGATTTTAAGACCGTAGCGGATTTACTACGGTACCGTAGCGGATTTACTACGGTCTATTTCTCATTGTTTATCCCTACTCTTAAATTAAAAAAGAGCCCTTAAATAGGCTCTTAAAATAGTTTTTGAGGTAAGTTTTTAAGTACAGAGTTATTCTTCATTTGATTTTTGAATATCAATATTAAATGCTCTTCTACGTTATCACGATCACCAACATAAATAATATTTGGATTAACAAAGAGTACATAATCTTTTGCTTGATTAATATCCTTTGCATCTCCAGATACTGCTTTAGCAAAAATACCTTTTTTAATTAGCGAATTTACAATCTTACTAGTCGTCGTTCTATGTGCCTTTCTAACATCAGCAACACCTTGAACATTTAGCGCTTCTGGGGGTCTCTTCATAATGTCATCAACAATAGCATTGGAATGCATACTGATATTTGATTGTATATCAATCAAAAATGCTTTCTCTTCGTTGGTTAAGTAGTTTTGTTCTCTTATATATTCCCAGTTTTTTTGTAAAAACTGAGCAAACCTCACTTTTGATTGAACAGAGCGCTTAGTTCCGATAAACATATCTTTTCCTGTCGCCTTACTTAAAGTCTCCATAGCTACCGTAAGTTCTTCTTGATCCACACCTCTATGGTCTTCCTTGAATTTCTCTTTTTCAACTTCAAGGGCTCTTTTTCGGGAGTTCATTTCAGCTTCTGCAAGACTTGAAGCTCTGCCGTTTTTTTCATTTTTCATTATGTAATTCCTCCTTTATCTTGAAGGAATCAGTCCGTCATGCTATAATTTCTATAGTTATGATGAGGGACTAATCCCTGCTGTAAAAACCACTTTTCCGTCCAAAGATAAGGTGGTTTTTTTTATTTTTTGCACTTCTACATCATACCATAAAACATTTTTAAACTCCAAAAATTGACTTGATAGCAAAGTAAACTGGGACTATAAAAATTGCCGTAGAAAGACCATATTTCAAGGCATCTATCCAATGGTTTATTAGTGTCTCTTTTCTAGATCTATCGAGAGAATCCCGAACTTCTTTCTTTACTAACTCCAGTCGATTCCTTAGAGTGTCTTCCATGCTCTTCGTTGATTTCTTTAAATTTATCTCTATCCTGTCCATTCTCGAGAGCACCTCTCTGTTGCTTTCTACCATCTGATTCTTTCCACTCTCCATATGACCTGTTAAGTTCTTTACGTAATCTTCCTGAGACATCTCTAGCCTTCTCAATATCGAAATCATCTTTTGTTGAATCTTGTTTGATGTGTTTGTAAGACTCTCCAGTTGTTCCCCCAGTGTAACTCTCTTCACCGTGTCCTCGTCGAGATGAACTTTTATGTAACTCTTCATCAACTGATTCAGTTCGTTTGTTTCGTTCAGAAGAGACTCCAACTGAGAAGTTCTGTTCTCTTCCAATTTGTCTTTCAAAGCCATTCTCTATTACACCCCTTTCATAATCCATGCCAAGTGTTTTACCCCTTACGACTCTTTTAAATCCTTCGAGTCTATAGGTTATATGCTTTCTTTTATCGTTCACTTCAATACAATGATTTTCTTCTAGGTTTTTCTTAAACTCATCGTAATTATCAGAGTTAGACTTTTCATAGTCTATTGCTTCTCTGATAACATCTTTCCAAGAAACCTCGCCTCTCTCAAGGATACCTTGCTCTGCCTGAGTATATCTAACTTTAGCAGAAGGCTCTTTGACTACTGATAATCCATAATCTTCGCATATACTATCACTGATTTCACGAACCATATCAATCGATTTTCTACCATGCAGCTGAAATTTATATCCGTTCTCGTGGCTTACAGAGTTGATTACTATGTGGTTATGAATATGGTCTTTATCTGCGTGAGTATATATCAAAGATTCATAGCCTTCAGCGAGTTTTTTCGCCAGTTCAACTCCTATTTCATTAGCCTGCTTTGGTGTAGTTTCACCAGGTAAAAACGATTGTATAACGTGATGAGCCTGTATCCCACCAGTCTTCCCATGCATTTGTCTAGTAGCTGAGAATTGACTTTTAGCATACTCAGGACTACAGTCAATCCCACTTTTCTCGACTGCTTTTTTTTCTGCATAAGCAATAAGGCTGTTAGCTACTTTTGTACTGCCGAGTTTAATAGTCGCCATATCTCTCCCAGCTCCTCTTGTAAGGCATTTATTTGCCCCTCAGACGTGCTTAGTCCACTATTAAGGTTCTTAGCTATCTGATTGACATTAACTCCAATCCTACGCAATTCTGAAGCTATCTCAATAGCTCCTTGACGATCTATCTTCGGAGATTTTATCCTAGATCCCTTTGCCTTGCTTTTACAGAAAGCAGAAACTGACATCCCAAGACTATCTGCCATCTTCTTAATTCTTTCGTATTCTTCTTCATTAACCCTGAAATTTATCTGCCGACTTTCCTTCCTATTCGCTCCCAAAAGACACCTCCTTAGACTAATATATGTCATAAGTCTATCACAGGTCTAAATAACACGCAAGCTCGATATTTGATAGCCACTTCGTGGCATCAAATAAGCTTGTTGGGTTGCACCCAAACCCGCAAAAGAGTAAAGAGAAAAGGAAAAAAGTCTAACGACTTTTAAAATAAAAGGCTTCGCCTAAAACCTTGCCCCTTTTTTAAAAGGGGCAAACCCCCAAAATCTTCTTTCCGCTTCCAGCGGGACACTCGGCGTTAGCCACGCCCCGAACCTTTCGGTTCGGAGCAAGCTCCCAGTGTGGTGTTTTCCATTTCGTAAAGGTACGCTGCGCTCATTGGACTCCTTATGCTCGCTCCTTCGTCGCTCCGCTACCGTCCAATGCCCTTGACTTCATTCCAAACTTACAATAGTAAACTATTTTTAAATAAAAAACTTTGATTGTATATTAAAGGCATTAAATGTTATAATTACTAAAATAAAATTTAAGGAGGAATTACTTTGAAAAAATTAGCTAATCAATTAGTTGCCGTTCTTTTCATCGTTACATTACTTACAGGTTCAATAGGTATGTCTAGTGTTCATGCAACAGGTGACTTAAGCGAAAATGAGTTAGAAAATAGCGTACATAACATTATTAACACTATTGAAAAAAATGTAGTAATTAGTGAGGAAGGTGTCTTTATTAAAAATAAGGGACAGATTATTAAGAATCTTAGACAAGAAGACATTGAAAATTTTAAAATACTTTCAAAAAATCAGGGAATTAAATATGATAAGCCTATAAATAAAAATACTGTACTAGAGATGTTTGGAGAGGGAATAGAATTATCTGATAAAGCAATCAAAAGTGGAGAGCTAACTGTTTTAAAAAACGGATCTTTTATTGAAACAGAAGATGATGACTTCTATCTTCAAGGTGGATCTACTTATGATAAGTCTTACTGGTGGGGCAAAGAAAGATATAAAAGCACTTATAATGCTGGTCGTTGGACTAGAGATCTAAGATCTGCTGGACATCTAAATGCTGGCATGGCTGTTATTGCAGGTGCTATTTTTGGTGGTGTTGGAGCTATTCCTAATGGATTATCTTCGATTTATGTATACAACCTTGCTGATAAGGTAGACTATAGAAACAGTCTAAACAATAGGGGTATAATTGCCAAATTGACATATACACTTGTTTTCACAACTGCTAGTCAGTAACTAACATTATCACTTTTAAAGTCCTCTCTAAGGTTATATATCTAATCTTGGAGAGGATTTTCTTGTTTTTTAAATGAAGTTAACTAAAAAAAATTAATGTTTAGCTTTTCTTTAATAATTATAACTAAAAAAAGCATTACTAGTAGTATTATTTGGAGTGTAGTATCTCCAATCCAATTTAAAATATACTTCATGGCAAAAACAATTAATAATAATATTATTATTATCGCTAAAAAGGCAACGCTTTTCATTTGATATATTCACTTCCTTTCAAAGTAAAGATAGTTTTTTAAGTTTGTTTTTGAAGCGGATAATTTTAACTATACTATAATACAAAGGAGATGATAAAA
>DSAK01000195.1 GCA_011372825.1 Campylobacterota bacterium
CAATGGAAAAATTTGCGAGCACTTGCTAGTGGTGACGCCGTATTCGGATGGCTCAATACTGTGTACTTTTCGAAGTGGAGAGACATACAGATTTGAGAGTGTCAAGGCACTCTTGCAAAAAAAGATATAATGAAAATAGAAGAGTTGAATGCCCCTCCAGGTTAACTCGTGCGATCTGCCAAGAGTGCTTAAAGTTTTTCTTACCAAGGTTTTGGAGATCTTCTTAGCCTGCGACTTCGGTTAGTTTTCCCCCTCAAAATCTTAGGCTTAGGGTTTGCCTTTTTTTTTGCAAACCCTATTCCCCATCCATACTGTTCGCTTTTTGTGAACAGCAAAGCGGTGTCAAATATTTTCCCCTCTTTACTTATAAACCCTTTGACTTGATGTCCGTCATCTGTCATCATCTTCATCACCGCATAGTTCTCTTTTTCTTTTTTAAAATCAGCCTGAAACTGCTGATAAAATCTTTCGATTTTTGCTTTACTGATTTTAAAATCACACCCTTTGCAGAAGAAGAGATCCCCCTTCCTTAAAACCCCTGATTTGCAAAACTTGCATCGTGCAATGGTTTCTAAGCAATTCTGGTCGCAGCTCTCTGCTGATGTATTTGATAGTATCTCTTCATTTTGGTTTGGTGGCATGATGATTGTGTCCAGATTGATGTCAAGCCCATTGTTCCCATCTTCAGCTAAAAAATAACGAAAGGGCTTTTCTTCTAGCTCCAAATACTCTAATATTGATTGAGGAAGATATACTCTTGTCTGCGCTCTGGTCACAGCAACATAAAGCAACCTGAGTTCTTCCATGAGTCCTTCTTGTGTTAAATGCGTAATTTTACTTTCGTTCCTAAAAGGAAAGTCGTCAAGGAGCTCCACAATAGGCCACTCAAGCCCCTTGGATCGATGTGCGGTTGTGATGACAATATCTGCTTCTGCTTGTCTAACCTTTCTTGAATTTCCGTTTTCAGCCTCAACCCTTGTGCACTGCTTGATAGATTTTACTAGATCATAGAGGTTATGTTTTCTATATTTAAAAACAATCCCCACAGCTCCCAACATTGAGATATCATTTGTGTTTTTAATGTGGTTAATAAACTCTTTGAAGTCTGGAAAACCTGCAATGTAGTCATTTTTAATAAATTCTCTTTTTTGAGATAAGAGGTTTTTAATATCAAGAATATCAGAAAAGCTATAGCTCTCTACACCACCCACAAAATAGATTTTCTTTTCTAAATGATTGGCACAAAAATGAAACAGTCCGCTGTTCGTGCGTGCAATATAGGTTTTTTGCCTCCCCCCCTTGGCTGGCTTAGCGATGCCCTCAAATTTCTTTTTTGCACCAGCACGACCAATGATTCGATTAGCAAGCCATCCTACCTTTGGAGGACAGCGAAATGACTTACTGAGGTAGAATACCGCAGGGGATTTATGTTGCTCTAAATATTCTAAACTATTGATAGCTCCCCTCCAGCTGTAGATGCTCTGAAAGGTGTCCCCCACAAAAATCTTTTTTGCATCGGCTTGATGTAGTACAATATCGATCATCATTGGGCTGATGTCTTGTGCCTCATCAACAAGAATATAGTCATACGATAGCTTCACTTTTTCGAGTTGAAAGAGCTTTAGGTAAAAATCATGTTCAAAGGGAAGTGCACCATTTTGAATCTCTTTCCATGCTAGAGGCAGCTTGTGTAGGACGTAATGTAGAGTTTCATGATCATAAATAGCCGCAAGAGATTGACGCTTCTGATGCTTTTTAATATAATCCTCAACATCTTCAGCTGATGCAACAAAATCTCTTAGGGTTTTTAAGAGTAGATCAGCACGATAGTTTACTTCTTCCTCAGAAGGGTTCTTGTTATCTGCTACAAATTTAATAAGGTCATGGCCTCTTAGGGTTTCTTCCTTGTGAAGTCTTGCCTTAAAGTCCTTTCCGATGTATCGATAGGCAATCCCATGAAATGTCGTAATAATAACGTTTTTGATCTCTTTAAAAGAGCGCTCCGCATCGATGCGCATGCTAGTATTATAAACAAAATACAAAAAAGAGCACTCGGGGTGTTTCTTAGCAAACTCTTTGAGCGTGAAGCTTTTTCCTGTTCCAGCATACGCCTTGATAAGCGCAATATCTTCAAAATTAGCAAAGATAAAATCTTTTTGTTCGTCACTATACACCTTAGAGTACGCTCCTTGAGATTAAGTCAAAATCTTATGGTGCCAAATTTTAGCGAAATGCCCCTTGTTTTAGCTATGGGGTGTGTTTCAATCTAGGAGTAGGGCACCTGATGGTTCTTTTTGGGGGTGTACTGTCTCTTTTTTGCCTGAAAGTGCAGCATACTTATTGGTGACTAGATAGCTTAGATAGACTTGCAGCGCACCAAAAAGAACGACAACAAGAAGAACATAAATAACGTATGTTACCCACCTTCTTTCTTTTAAGGGTTTTTTCTTTCTTTTTTGTTCCGTTTTTGCTTGCCTGAGTATTGCATCAAAATCAAACTCATCGCTATCTGCTCCAATTTCGATGTCGATTGATTGATCTTCTCTTTGAAGGGAAGTAGTTGGAGATGACGCCGATGCGCTATGTGGGTTCAGGCTTTTTGACACGAGTTCAGAAAGTCTTGAAATCTCTTCACTCTGTGCGAGAATCAGCTTTTCTAATTTCAGCAGACGCCTATCATCTAAATCGGATGACGCTATTTTTTTTTCATCAGAAAATAGTTCTTCTAAGTTGGTCAATGCAGAAACCTCCTGTACGATATTTTTAGATATGCCATACTCTTGCTTTTGTTTATTGTGTTAGGCATCAGGGCAGGATCAAGAGTATGGAATTACCCCTCACAAATGAAGCTTACCAAATTTTAGCGAAAAGCCCCTTGCTTTAGCTGCGGGGAGGATATCAACAAAAAGCCACTGTTTGGAAAAGCACCAACAAAAACTAATACGATATACGTTATAAATCTGTGTCTTTTTATATCTAAAAGTTTTGAAATTTTTATTCAAAATGTCCAAGAATAAAAAAGTAGATTGTTTCTTTAGCTATAATTTAACCAATAGACTCTTGTGGTATTCAATCATGCAGCCACAAAGGCTAACTTTTCGAAAGGCTTCATAATGGGAGATAAATTTTTGAACTTAGGAAATGCAATGCTTTGTGCCTTACTGCTTGGCTCAACCCCTATGATGACAGGGTGCGAAGGTGGTGGCTCCGGGACTACAAGCTATAACAGTTATGCGGACACTGAAAACTATTCTGCCTCACTCATGGAGGGGGAGCATGTAATTATTAACTTAGCAACTGGTCTTGTTGAGCCCTATCCGCAAAACATAGAAGCGTACCCAAGCGCAATGGAGACAAATACCCTGTCTACCGAAGCGGATGAAGACGAAGAGGGATGGGATGAAAATGAAGAAGGAGCAGATTATGGCTATGACGAGACATCCGAGATGGGATATTATAAAATACATACCTATCCTAAAAACGGCGAAGTATCTCTTAATGGCAGTTATCTTACCTATACCCCCAACTCAGCGTTTACGGGGGAAGATACAGTGCTCCTTACTTATGGGAACGAAGAGGATCTCAACTTTAAATACATTAGTGTTCATTTGACGATCAAAGAGGTCAATCATCCTCCCAAAATCGAGATGGGCAACATACTGCAAAAGCTAAGTACCAACACCACATTTGCCTTTGGTCCATCTGCGAGTGATCCTGATGGGGACACCTTGACTTTCTCTGTTGTAGGTAACCCAAGCTGGATGACACTTGATCCTGCAACGGGAGTACTTTCAGGTACTACGCCAAACTATGAGACGAACGTAGAAGAGATTAAACTTTCAGTGAGCGATGGCATACTTACCTCCTCCCTAGAGCCTTTAAGTATCAGCATCGTGAATGGGAATCATGTCCCAACGATAGAAGGGATACCCACTACCTATATCGAGAAAAATGAACAATACAGTTTCACGCCGATTGCACAAGATTTAGACGGCGACGCACTTACGTTTTATATCGCAAATAAGCCATCGTGGGCTGAGTTTGATAGTGAGACGGGAACGCTAGAGGGGATAACCCCCGACGAGGACTCTGTGTATCAAGATGTAAGCATCTATGTGTATGATGGTCAGTCGTTGGCATATTTAGAGCCGTTTACTATTACTGTAGGGGTTATTGAGGAGTAACCCCCATTCGCCTGGCCATCACTCTTTTTCCTAACAAAGAAAGGAGTGATGACACTCTCAAAATATCCTCACTTCTCACAAACACTTCTTTTTACACTGATCTACGATAGGAACGGCGGATATCTCTTCGGCTTTCAATACATCCGATGCATCCAACCATACCCTTTCATCTAAACGCTTTTTTCCAGAGATGCCACGAATAATAAATAGCACCTCACCCATATAAAAACAACATTGTAACCTTATTAATACCACAACTACACACCCCCTAACCTCCCACAACCGCGACTCCTCCAGTAATCACATGAGCCACACAGCCTTTCACTCATCCTGTCTCTACCTTTTTCTCTTTTCTTCCTCTTTTCTCTTCTTTTTTGACCCTCGATGTGGCAAAACACCTGCCCTATGCCCATCTCGCCGCAGTGCCGAAGAGGGGGGAAGAGGGGGGAGAGAGGAAGAAAAAGGAAGCCGTTTTGGGTGCCATGAGAGAGTGGAGCGATAGCAAGTAGGTGGGGCTTGTTTTTGGGGGTTATAGTGGTATTAATACGGTTACGTATAGTTTTAGGAAAGGGAGAGCTTTTGTACGAAAGAGAATGTATTTTACAGGTTATCCTTGGCTCTTGCTCCTATGTGCAAATGCTTGACAAGCATACACCTAAACGGTACTATTCGCGCACACATGTATAAAGGAGAACAATGGTCATAATCGATCGCGAAAGAATATTAAAACAAGCCAGAGAAGCATGGGAAGCCTTGGAGGAGTCGCGGATGTTGAAAGAGTCGTGTGCAGAGAGCGAAATAGGGGAAATTATTACTATTGATGAGTTTTTTACACATAACAATGCAAGAGTTGAAGTTTTTTGCTTTGGAGCTGCTCGAAGAGGAACTAAAATAGTCAAAGATGAAGATGGAGTTGCTTGACTAATATATACTAAAGCAGTATTATTTATATATATAAAAAAGGAGTACACAATGAAAACATTCATACAAATTGAGAATCATCCGTGTGATGGTAAAAGCTACATGATGCTAGAAGAGGATCTTATAAAAGGGTACGATAACGACGTAACCTATAAAATCCCTCAAGAGATAGCAGAAAAGATTTGGGGTGAACACCCTGAAAAAGAGATCGCAAAAGTATGTAAGTCATACTCTACTATCGAAGAAGTAGAAGAAAAGTATGATGTAGATTTTAGGGATTTTGAA
>DSAK01000096.1 GCA_011372825.1 Campylobacterota bacterium
ATATATCTCTTAATATTAATATGTTCTTAGAAAATTAACGATTTTTTGAATAAATCTATTTTTCTAAACTAAATTGGTATCTTTATTCGATTATATAGCCAAAGTGTGCTAATTCTTCTTTATTTTTACTCCACCCCTTTTTAACCACGACGACTAAATCAAGAAAAGCTTTTTTATCAGAAAGAACCTCTATCGATTCTCTTGCCATTTTTCCTATCCGCTTGATAGCTGCACCATTTTTCCCAACAACCATCCGTTTTTGAATCTCTTTTTCAACTACAATTGTTGCTGATATCTTATCTAGCTTATCGCCCTCTTCTATCCTCTCTATTAGCACATCGCTCTCATAAGGGAGCTCATCACTGAGATTTTCAAATATCGCTTCACGAATAAATTCTTTGTATATATTTCTTATGTACTCATCTGTTATCGTCTCTTCATCATAGAGATAAGGGGAGCTTGAAAGATGCTTGGATATCTCATCTAAAAGTGCTTTTTTTCCTACAGATTTATTGACCGAAAATGGGATAATAGCCTCAAATCTATCTTGATAGACTTGATACTCATGAAGTTTTTGAAGCAATTTTGCTTGAGAAACTTGATCTATCTTGGTGAGCAATATGATATGTTTTTTAGTTTTTGATTCATCTAACATCAAAAACCTCTCATACTCCTCGAGCTTATCACTAGCAGGAGCTAAAAATAGTATCAAATCACTATCCCCCATCGCTTTTAATGCTTCTTGGAGCATAAACTGGTTGAGTAATTTCTCTTTTTTATGAATCCCTGGGGTGTCTACAAATACGATTTGTGCATTTTTATGTATCACAATCATCAACATCCTTTTTCGGGTCGCCTGGGCTTTTTTAGAAACCATTGCTATCTTCTCTTCGACTAGATGATTTAGCAAAGTACTCTTACCCGCATTTGGTCTCCCTATTACTGCTACAAATCCTGCTTTTGTCTCCATTAATCTCCTTTAAAGGATATATCTAGTAGTGTCTTCGTCTGTGATGATATCGGCTACTTGTTTTTGAACCAAATCTTCTGTGATGACAATCTCTGATACACCCAAAGAGGAGGCATCAAAGCTAATCTCCTCTAGAACTTTCTCCACTATCGCATGAAGTCTTCTTGCACCAATATCTTCTGTTTTTTCATTGGCAACCATTGCATAGTGCGCCATTTTTCTAAGTGCTGCTTCTTCAAATACAAGTTTCACACCCTCAACACCCAAAAGTGCTTCATACTGATAGATGAGCGAATTTTTTGGTTCTGTTAAAATTCTATATAAACTCTCTTCATTTAAACTTTTAAGAGTCACACGCAAAGGAAACCTTCCTTGAAGCTCAGGGATGAGATCGCTTGGCTTTGCGAGATGAAACGCGCCTGCTGCTATAAAAAGAATGTGATCTGTTTTAACTATCCCCCATTTTGTTGTCACAGTTGAGCCCTCAATGATAGGTAATAAATCTCTTTGAACCCCCTCTTTGCTTGGGTCTTGACGGCTAGAATTACTAGAGGAGACAGCAATCTTGTCAATCTCATCGATAAAAACTATTCCGCCTTGTTCTACCCTTTGTAGAGCTGAAACCTTGAGCATATCCTCGTCAAGCAACTTTGTGCTTGCCTCAAGTGCCAAAATCCTTTTTGCCTCTTTGATGCTTACTTCTTTCTCTTGCGTTTTTTTGTTTATCGTCCCCAATACATTAAAAATCGACTCTTGAATGTTTGCCATTTGTGGAGGAAGCATCTCATCTGCCACGCCTAAATTTTGTGTCTGTGGCACCTCAACTGAAATTTTTAAGTGATCAATCTCCCCTTTATTTAACCTCTCTTGCATCTTAAATAAAGAGGCTTCATACTCTTGTTTTTTTTGCTCACTGGCTCCTGCTGGCAAAGGTGGAATAAGTTTTTCTAAAATTTTGTTTTCGATATATGCTTCTATCTTCTCTTTGTTTTTTTCATTTTCTATCTCTCGTTCTAACTTCATAGATATACTTACTAAGTCACGGATCATAGACTCTACATCCCGCCCAACAAAACCAACTTCAGTGTACTTACTAGCTTCGACTTTGATAAATGGTAATTGCATCATTTGTGCCAAACGACGCGCTATCTCAGTTTTGCCAACACCTGTGCTTCCTATCATAAGGATATTTTTAGGCATTATCTCTTGCTGTATCTCTTCTGGAAGTTGTAATCGGCGATAGCGATTGCGAAGTGCTACTGCTATCACTCTTTTTGCTTCATCTTGTCCTATTACATAACGATCAAGATACTCAACAATCTCCTGGGGTGTCAATTGGTGCATCTGGCTACTCCTTGGTTATTTCAAGTATTGAAATATTTGTATTTGTATAGATACATAACTCACCAGCTATTTGCAAAGACTCTCTAACTAACACTTCAGGCTCTAATGAAGCATGCTTACAGAGTCCTCTTGCTGCACTAAGGGCATAACTCCCTCCGCTACCTATAGCTGCTAGAGTTTTATCCTCTGGTTCGACCACATCACCTGTGCCACTTAGTATAAAAAGATGCTCAGGATTAAGAACCAACATCATCGCTTCGAGTTGTCGCAAATGCTTATCTTTACGCCAAAGCTTAGAAAATGCTATCACAGAGCGATACAAGTCCCCCTTTTTTTCCACTAAAATAGTTTCAAACATATCAAAAAGTGTAAAAGCATCAGCAGTGCTCCCAGCAAAACCAGCTAGTACTCTTCCATCATAAAGGGTTCGAATCTTTGTTGCGTTCCCTTTGAGGATAGTATTGCCAAAAGTTACTTGACCATCTCCTCCTATAACTGCTTTTTTATCTGTACGATAAGCAAGTATAGTAGTTGCTTCAAACATCACTCAACCCCTATCACTTCTACCGAAGCTGTAGCATGTATAGCGTGACCCAACTTGATATCAACTTCATGCACACCAGTTGATTTGATAGGCTTGTCAAGCTTGATATGTTTTTTGTCTATAGTGATACCTAGTTGCTCTAAAATCGCTTTTGCAATGTCACCGTTACCAACAGAACCTTGAATCCCTATAGGAGCAATTGGTTTTTCTATGACAACTTTGTTTGCTTCTAATTGTTTTTTTTCAGCCTCAAGTCTAACCAACTCCTCTTTGAGTGTTTGAGCTAATTTCTCTTGTTCTTCTTTCCAACTTGCTATAACCTCTGGAGTTGCAAGCTTAGCAAAACCTTTTGCGATCAAAAAGTTTTGTCCATATCCATCTTTGACCTCTTTTATCTCCCCTGCTTTTCCTAACGATTTTACCTCTTTGATAAGTAGAACTTTCATAACAATTCCTTTTTTGTAACATTGCGCAGGATTGTATCAAAATTTGACTAAATTCACCCACAAAATAGCCATCAAGAAAAATATGCTACAATCATCACAAATTGAAACAAGGTGACAAATGATGTTAGCCCCTTTTATAATGGAAGATTTAGAAAACTTTACCCATAAGCTCCAAAAGCTTTTGGATACTCATGAAAAAAATATTGACAAACTTGCAAAAAGCGATTCAACGAGTTTTGAAGATATCGCAAAACCATTGCAAGAGATGGATGAAGAGTTATCTCTCTTTTTTACCCCGCTTGTACATCTCAATAGTGTTTCAAATAGTAAAAAAACACAACTTGTTTACGACGAATCTCTCCCTTTGATTTCAGCATTTGAAACAAAATTAGCTCACCATAAGCCTCTCTATGAAAAAATCAAACAACTCTCCACCACTACTTTAGAAGAGGAAAAAGTCAAACAAGATATGATAAAAGAGTTCGAGCTCTCAGGCATTGCTCTACCCAAAAGCAAACAAGAAGAGATTGAGTCTATAGAGGTGAGACTAAGCGATCTCTCAAATCAATTCTCACGCAATCTTCTAGAAGCAACCAATGAATTTTGTCTAGATATAACCGACCCAAAAGATATAGAGGGTCTTCCTCAAAATGATATAGCACAAGCAAAGGTACCAAATGAACCATCTTTGTACCGCTTCACCCTCCAGATGCCTAGCTATATCGCATACATGACTTATGGTCCAAATAGAGAGTACAGAGAGAGACTCTATCGAGCCTATACGACTCGTGCGCCACAAAATAGTGACATTATCGATGAAATTCTCTATTTGCGTCGCAAAAAAGCATCGTTGCTTGGTTGTAAATCGTATGCTGAATATGCACTCAAAAAAAGAGATGCATCTTCTTATGATGAAGTGATCAAATTTTTAGAAGAGATTCTTTTTAGTGCTCGAGAATTTGCACTTCAAGAGATGGACCAACTCCGCTTGTTTGCAAAAGAAACAGATGGTATTGAGGACTTAGCAAGCTATGATGTCGCTTACTATAGTCAAAAACTCAAAAAAGAGTTATTTGATTTTGACGAGACGATGACGCAACCTTATTTTGAGCAGCAAAGGGTACTTAATGGGATGCTTGAGGTAGTCTCAGAGCTTTTTGATGTCGATTTTAAAGCTGTAAATGTAGAAGTATGGCACGATTGTGTAAAGACTTATGATATCTACGAAAACGGGGTTCAAGTAGGACGGATATATTTTGACCTTGAGGCCAGAAAAGAGAAAAAAGGTGGCGCATGGATGCACGATTTTTCAACCCATTTTATCGACACAAAAGGTACCACCCATTTTGCATCAGCATTTATAGTATGCAATTTCTCTCCAACAACTCAAGAGTCACCTTCACTTTTGCGTCATGATGATGTAGTAACTCTCTTTCATGAAATGGGACATGCCTTGCACCATCTCTTTGGCAAAAGCACCCAAAGGCCACTATCAGGTATCAATGGCGTTGCATGGGATGTTGTAGAATTCCCTTCGCAGTTTTTTGAAAATTTCGCATACACAAAAGATATCATTAAACGTTTTGGATTTCATTACCAGACTAAAGAGCCAATTCCAAAGTGGTTAGTAGATAAGATAGTAGCCTCGAAAAACTTCCACGCAGCACTAGGCATATTAAGGCAAGTGGAGTTTGCACTTTTTGACTTAATGCTCCATCAAAAAGAGTACAAAGGCCAAGAGATTCAAACTCTCCTTGATACGATTCGTCAAACCACGGCTCCACTAACTCCCCCATCATACAACCGCTTTCAAAATGGCTTTGGTCATATCTTTGCAGGTGGATACGCAGCTGGATACTATAGTTATAAATGGGCAGAGGTGCTAAGTGCTGATGCTTTTTTTGCATGCTTAGATGAAAATCAAACATTTGACAAATCAAAAGCAAAAGGATATAAAGAAAATATACTATCTCAAGGGAGCAAAAAAGAGATGAGGGTGTTGTATCA
>DSAK01000201.1 GCA_011372825.1 Campylobacterota bacterium
AGATAAATTAGTACAAATTAAATATAGAAAATTATACCAAAAAGAATGTTTTAAACGAATTTGAAGAGATTGTTGCCACTCCTAACTTTGATAAAAAAGCTTGAGCGACAAAACAAGATAGATTATGCAGGAACTACTGATACTTTTTTTTGTTTTGAAGTTTTATTATCAAACTTCACAACACCCTCAACAAGGGCATATATAGTGTGGTCTTTACCCATACCAACACCAGTTCCAGGATGTACTTTTGTACCTCTTTGTCTGATGATGATATTGCCAGGAATTACTGTTTCACCACCAAATTTCTTAACACCTAGACGACGACCTGCTGAATCGCGATTATTTTGGGTTGACCCCTGACCTTTTTTGTGTGCCATTGTGACTCCTTATGCTATGCTTGTGATTAGTACGCGAGTAAAGTCTCTTCTAAATCCTCTTTTGAGTTTAGAGTCTTTTCTTCGTCTTTTTTTATAGATGATAACTTTTTTATCTCTACCTTCATTGATAACCTCACCTTTTACTACTGCACCATCGATATATGGCGTACCAACAGTAATCTCTCCATTGTCAAGTGCTAAAACTTCTGTAAATTCAACAGCACTTTTTGGCTCCAGATTCATATTGTCAAAACAGATGATATCACCCTCTTTGACTTTGAATTGCTGACCACTTGCTTTTATGATTGCGTACATTGCAAACCCTTTTGTTATTTCAATTCTCTTTTAAGTGCGTGATTATACCCAAAGAAGCTTTAATATTTTTTTAAATATCAAATAGAAAGGATAATCGAACTAAAAACTATATCAATCTTCTCTTGTAGCTATACACTCTATCTCTATTAGGGCATTTTTAGGAAGTGTTTTTACCGCAACGGTGCTTCTTGCGGGTTTGTGCTCTTGGAAGTATTGCGCATAAATCTCATTGACAACTGCAAAATCTTCCATATCTGCTAAAAAGATGGTTGTTTTTATCACTTTGTTCAAATCACTACCCCCTTCTTGAAGCACTTCTTGAAGATTTTTTAACACCTGATTTGTTTGAGACTTGATATCACTGCCAACCATTTCGCCATTTGGCATTAGAGCTATCTGACCAGATGTAAACACTAAATTACCACAACACATCCCTTGAACATATGGTCCTATGGCTTGTGGGGCATTGCCTGTTGAAATTACTTGCATTTAAGCTCCTTACTATTTAACTATGGAATTGTCTTCAAAAAATATATAACTTGTAGAATAGTCTGAAAACTCAAAATAAACTTTTTTCTCGCCTGCATCTATTTTGTTATTGAGATTTTTGTCGTGGTACCCATAACCATAACGATAAGGTCTAGGGTCATTGCTATTTGTCCCCATAGCTGTAGATATTTTATCAATTTTCAGAAATCGATGGACAAGTCTATCTCCTGCATACACTTCAAGAACCCCATTTGTCCCTGTCCAATTTTGAAGCGACCTACTAAGAGAATTTTGTGTCTCTTGCGTACAACTGGCAAAACCAAAAAGTATAAAAATCGGAATCAAAAAATAAAAATATCTCATAAATTTCCTTTAAAATATTTACATTAAAATTTTATCACAATTTTTCTCATAAATTATGTATAATTAAGAAAAAAGGCAATTATATATGGAAAGTTTAATATCTCTCATCACGGGTGCTGTTCTTGCATTAATCTTTGTAAAATATAGAAACAAAAATGCCACTTCTGTAAGTACTCAGACATTTAGTACGATTGAAAAGTTACATGCCGTAGGAGAATTGACTGTATTTCGTGCCAATACAAAAGAGATAATCACCGCTAGTGACCACTATTTTGGTAATTTTGGTCAAAAATATTTCAGATGGCTTATCTCAAATAAAAAAATGGCGATTATATTTCACTTCGATATCGACTTCAAATACGATTTGCACTCAAAAAATTTTATAATCAAAGAGAGCAATGAGGCACTAGAGATAACCATGCCTCCATATATATACTCAACCTACCTTAAGGATATCAAATTTTATGACGAACAAGGCTCAAGACTCCTGCCTTGGCTTCTACCAAATCTCATCAATGATGTTTTTGGTGATAGCTTCAATCAAGTCTCAAAAAATCGCCTTATTGATGAAGCCAAAAAACAAGTTGAAACCATAGCTCAAGAGATTGCTTCCAATATGGAAGGTGTCATTCAAAATAGTGCCAAGCAAACACTTCGAACAATAGTTCAAGGTATGAGTGACAAAAAAATATCTATTTACTTTTTAGATGGACAACCAAATCCAACTTCAATCAGCTATGAAGTTGACAACGAAAACAAAATGATAGCCTAAAGAACTAGAGTCTAAATTTTTGCATCATGAATTCACCATCTTTATCATAAAAAAGATAGTAGAGTTTGTCCCGTTTTACACTCAATCCTGCTAAATATCGAAGTGCTATATTTGCCTCCAATGATGCAACCTGCATCACTATAGGTGCTGCGATTCCATCTGGAGTATGAGCTTTTGTATCAAATGCTTCAAAACTTCCATTTTCAAAAAAACATACATATCCATGCCACGCCTCGACACTTGCATAAATCCATGGTGTTTTTGTCTCTTGGCTGTATTTGTCTATCTCTTTTCTAGTCTCAAAATTATCTGTTGCGTCCAATATCAAATCGTACTTTTTTCCTAGATTAGCAAATGAAGTAAAATCCATCACAAAAGCATTGACTTTTACAAATCTATTTTTAGACAAAACAAGCTTTGCAACACGTTGAGATTTGTAGCTATTTTCATCTTTTAATGTAAATGCAATTTGTCTATGAATATTGTGCAGGGCAACTCTATCAAAATCTACTATATTAATCTCTCCTATACCACTTGTACCAAGCGCTAAAGCTAGAGAAGAGCCTAAGCCACCTGCTCCAATAATAGCTATTTTCTTATCAGCAAGTGCCTCTTGTATATCATCTCCCCAAAGCTGTATCTGTCTGTGAAAGTATTGTTTTTTATCTATCATCATCGATTCTTTGTTTGAGTTTTATGATTTTATCAAACTTCCATGCTTTTCTTGCCTCGACCAAAATCTGTTTATCTATCTCCTCTACAAGCATAGACTCTTTATCTTCCAATACCATCTCTACTTGACCATCTGGAGATATAAGCATGCTATCGCCATAAAATCGCCATTTTGTGCGATGCTCGCTATACTCTCCTAAGCGATTAGCCCTAAGAACATAGCAACTATGAAGAAATGCTTGTGTTTTAAGCACCTCTCTCCAACGATTGTGTGAGCCAAAAGTCGATGATGTAGGAGTGAGAACCAAATCGATTCTATGGAGGCGAACATATCTCCATATCTCTGGAAAATGTATCTCAAATCCTGACATAACCATCACGCGAAAACCCTCTACAATAAAAAACATCGGAGTAGATAGTGGTTTTTGTTGATTGCTAAAAAACCTCTCCTCGTTCCAATGCTTGTATGAGATTAAAATTTGCTGCTCACGGTAAGCAACCCTTTTAGGAGTAATCTTAGCGATAGACTTGATGTATTTATCCTTTTTGACAACTACGACAGGAGCAATTATGGTAAGATTGTATCGCTTCGCAAATGCTTGGAGAATTTCGATATGTCTAATGGTTTGCTCTTGAACCATTGCCAAAGGGATGTCTTTAAGCTCTTTAAAAAAATGGTTCAAAACATATTCACCAAAAAGTACGAGGTTTACTCCTCTGTCGTGTGCATTTTTAAAATAAAACTCTAAACGGGTAGAATTAAACCCCAAAGTTGGTAGCTGTATTGCAGCAACTGCGATTTTTTTCATTCCTTCTCACCTAACATTGATTGCTCTATAGTCTCGATTTTGAGTTGTGCCTCTTCAAGTAGTTGTTGTGCCTCTTTGAGGACTCGCAAACCCTCTTCATAAAACACTACACTCTCTTCAAGTGTTACTTCTGGGTTCATAAGTTTTTCCAAAATCTCTTTTGCATGAGCTAATTTAGCTTCAAAACCTTGTGGTTGCATATAATCTTCCTTTAGTTGGCTAAAATTTCTTTTATGGTATTCTCAAAACGATCTATCTCTACCAAAAAAGCATCATGCCCATAGTCACTTTTTATCTCTTGGTAAAAGACATCTTGATCGTTTTGTTTCATCATGCGAGCAATATGCTCCATCTCTTCTGGGAAAAAAAGATAATCTGAGCTAAAACTGATTAAGTGGGTTTTAGCCTTGATGCGCGATATGGCATCATGAAGCGAATCATACCCCCTAGAGAGATTAAAAGTATTGATAGCCTTTATGATATACAAATAACTTAATGGGTCAAAAAAACGGCTAAAGTTAGCCGTATTGTACTCCATATATCTTTCCACTTCATACCGACCAAAAAGCTCAAAAAGCCCATCATTGCTTACATAGTTTCTCCCAAACTTTTTATCCATAGAGTGTGGAGATAGGTATGAAATATGTCCTGCTATGCGACCTATCGCAAGTCCATCAAGACCCTCTTGCCTAAACGCATCTTTGGCATATTTTCCATTTGCAAAGCGGGGATCGCGACGGATTGCCTCCATGGCAACTTTGTTGAATGCTATCGTCCAAGGTCGGGTTGCATAAGTCGCTGCAAGAGAAATGATATGTTCGCTCAAATTTGGATAATCAACGCCAAATTGCAAAGCTTGCATCCCCCCCATTGAGCCACCAATAATCGCTTTTAGTTTATATATCCCAAGATATGAAAGGAGATGCATTTGTGAGCGTATCATATCTTTGATAGTGATTACTGGAAATTTTAGACGAAATAACTCTTGAGATGGATAGTTTTGACTCATAGGTCCTGTGCTACCAAAACAACCCCCAATGACATTTGCACAAATGACAAAATACCTTTGTGTATCTATAGCTTTGCCATTACCAATCAGCCCGTCCCACCAACCAGCTTTTTTATCACCTTCATAAATTCCAGCAGCATGATGGGAGCCACTAAGCGCATGGCACACCAAAATAGCATTATTCTTTTCTTCGTTTAACTCACCATATGTCTCATATGCTATAGTATAAGGTTCAAGTATCCGCCCACTTTCAAGATAAAGAGGGCTACTAAAATGGGCTTGCTTGGTAGAAATCTTCATAAGCTACTTTTTGAAAAATATTTTAGATATTTTATCTTAATTGGACTTTAGAGTTAGTGAAGCAAGATTTTTCCACATACTCATCCTCAAGAAGATTGTTTGATTTTAGCTTTTTTTGCCCTCTTGAGTATCTCCTCATCGATTGATATGCCTTTCATATGTGAAAGCTCAAAAGCAAACAACATCCCTCC